>NZ_JBNBPO030000018.1:0-90147 GCF_051280635.3 Nocardioides proteolyticus
CCCCCCCCCCCCCCCCCCCCCCCCCCGGCGGGCTGGGCGACGCGGGCGTGCCGCGGGCGGGTGGGCCCGCCCACGGCGGCCGCGGTCAGGCGGTCCAGCGGATGGCGTCGTCGACGAAGTCGGCGAGCGGGTGCACGCCGCGCAGGTCGCGGCGCTGGTCCATCAGCGTCGCCAGGCGCTGGGCGTGACGGTCGCGCAGCCGCGCGCGCCGGGCGAGGCTGGTGTCGGGGCCGTCGGGGCCGTCGGGGCCGTCGGGGCCGTCGGTGGCGGTCCGGTGCGCGGCCGTGCTCTCGGTGCTGTCCGTGGTGGGGACGCTGTCGAGGTGACGGCCGGCGGACTGGGTTGCAGCAGGGGTCGTCGTGTCCATGACACCATCGTGGAGTGGTGAGGTCGCCACAAGGTTGCCCGGCGGTTACGTCCCGGTGTCCGGCCGCGTGACGCGCCGCACACCGGCGGGGCGCGAGCAGCGCCGACGTACGCGTGCTCGGGGGAGCGGGCTCACGCCTGGGTCGGCGCGAGGGCGTCGTACGCCTCGACCATCGCCGGTCCGTACCAGGTGAGCAACCGGCCCGACACCAGCCGGGTCGGCACCCGGGCGAACGCCTCGGGGCCGTCCTCGGCGCTGAACTCGTACGGCTCGTCGGGGAGCAGCACCAGGTCGATTTCCGGCCGGTCCAGCTTCGCCAGCCCCACCTTGGGGTAGCGCTCCTCGCCCGTCCCGAACACGTTGTCCCAGCCCAGCCGCCGGAGCAGGTCGGTGGTGTAGGTCCGCGGCCCGACCACCATCCACGGGTCCCGCCAGATCGGTACGGCCACCCGGGCCCGCACCGGCGGCGGCGGCCGGTCCCACCGGGCCCGGGCGTCGCGCAGCCACCGCGGCCGGGCGGCGCCCAGCGCCTCGCGGTAGAGCCGGTCGAGCGAGTCGAGCGCCTGCGGCACGGTCTCGATGTCGGTCACCCACACCGGGACGCCCGACTCGCGCAGCCGCCGCACGTCGAGCTCCCGGTTCTCCTCCTTGTTGGCCACGACCAGGTCGGGCGCCAGGGCGCGGACCGCGGCGAGATCGGGGTTCTTGGTGCCGCGGACGCGGGCGACCGGATGCCCCAGCGCGTCGAGGTCGGGATGTGTGCACCAGTCCGTCGCTCCGACCAGGCGCTCCGGGGCGTCGGTGGCCAGCGCCTCGGTGATGGAGGGCACCAGCGACACGATCCGCTGCGGCGGCCGCGGCAGGGCGACGGGGTGGCCGAGGTCGTCGGATCGCACGGGCCCAGCCTAGGAGTGCCGCCCCCGGGCATGGGTACCGCGATCGGGTACGACGACCGACGACGAAGGGAGCCCCCGATGGCAACCGGTGAGACCGGATTCGACGACGTGACCTACGACCTGATCTCGGTGCAGTATCACGCGCTGAAGGGCGGGCACGACTACGGCCAGTACGTCCGCGACGCGGAGAACGCCGGGCGCGACGACATCGCCTCCTTCTTCAAGGAGGTCATGGAGCAGGACAGCCGGCGCGCGCAGCGATGCCACGAGTTCCTGCGCGAGCTCGGCGGCACCGACAACACCAGCCCCCAGGGCGACGTGTCCGGAGGCGCGGACCCCAACCGGACCGCCTGAGCCGCGCCGCGACCCGGGTCGGCGCCCGCGCTTCGGGCATGATCGAGGCGTGGGTGCCGTGCTGGGCTGGTTCGTGCTGTTCCTCGTCTTCGTCGACGAAGTGCTCGCCGTGGTGGCCCTCGGCGTGTGGGGGTGGTCGCACGAGCCGCGCTGGCTCCTCGTGTGGCTGCCGCCTCTCGTCGCGATGACGGTGTGGTTCCTCCTCGCCTCCCCGAAGGCGCCGTACGGCGGCCCGGTGGTCCGCCCGGTGACGAAGGTCGTCGTGTTCGGCCTCGCGAGCCTCGCCCTCTGGGACGCCGGCCACCCGGGGTGGGCGGCCGCGCTGCTGGCGTTCTCGGTGGTCGTCAACGCGCTGGCCATGCCGCCGGGCGTCCGGTTCCTCACCGAGGACACCTGACCGCCGGCCTGCTCCGTGGCACGCTCGCGGGGTGAGCACAAGGGCGGACGACGGCGGGTCCCCGCGGTGGGTCCTCCACGTCGACCTCGACCAGTTCATCGCGGCGGTGGAGGTGCTCCGCCGTCCGGAGCTGGCCGGCCGGCCGGTCGTGGTGGGCGGGCGCGGTGACCCGACCGAGCGCGGCGTGGTCGCCACCGCCTCCTACGAGGCCCGCGCGTTCGGGGTCGGGTCCGGGATGCCGCTGCGGGTAGCGGCACGGCGGTGCCCCGGCGCGGTCTTCCTCCCCGTCGACAAGCCGGCGTACGACGCCGCCTCGGCGGAGGTGATGGCCACCCTGCGCTCGCTGAGCTGGGACGGGTCGCCGGTCGTGGTGCAGGTCCTGGGCTGGGACGAGGCGTTCGTCGCGCCAGGCACCGTCGGCGGCGCGCTGCCGGTGCGGACGGAGGCGGACGCGGTCGCGTTCGCGCACCAGGTCCGGTCGTCGGTGCTCGGGGCCACCCGCCTGCGGTGCTCGGTCGGCATCGGCAACAACAAGCTCCAGGCCAAGATCGCGACCGACCTCGGCAAGCCCGACCCGGGCATCCACGTGATCACCGACGAGAGCTGGTTCGCGCAGCTGGGCGACCGGCCCACGCGGGCGCTGTGGGGGATCGGGCCGCGCACGGCCGCCCGGCTGGAGGCGCTCGGGATCCGCACCGTCCGCGACGTCGCCTCCGCCGATGCCGGTGCCCTCGCCGCCGCACTCGGGCCGACGACGGGCCCGTGGTGCCGCCGGCTCGGCCGCGGTGTCGATGACAGCCCCGTCGACCCGACGCCCTGGGTGCCCCGGGCGCACGGCCGGGAGGAGACGTTCCAGCAAGACCTCGAGGACTGGACCGAGGTGGAGGCGGCGGTCCGCCGGATCACGCGCCGGGCGCTCGAGGACATCGAGCGCGAGGGTCGCCCGGCGGCGCGGGTCGGGCTCAAGCTGCGCTACCGGCCGTTCAGCACGGTGAGCCGGAGCTCCACGCTGGCGCAGCCGACCTTCGACGCCGACGTCCTGGCCGACGCGGCGGTGGCCCTGCTCGACCGGGTCGAGCGGGACCGGCCGGTCCGGTTGCTGGGCGTCCGGCTCGAGATGGTGCCGCCGGAGGGTGGCTACGACCGGGACAGGGCGGCGGCCACCTCGGAGACCAGCGCCGAGGACGTCCGCTCCACCATCGCGAGCACGTCGGCGAAGCCCGCGTCGCCGCCGAAGTAGGGGTCGGGCACCTCGCCGCCCGGGTCCTGCGGGTCGTAGTCGCGGAACAGCCTGACCCGGCCGCCCTCGACAGGTCCGAGGGCTCGCAGGTCACGCAGGTTGGCGCGGTCCATCGCCAGCAGCAGGTCGGCAGTGGCCAGCCAGGACGCGTCGACCTGCTGGGCGCGGTGCCGCGCGGCGTCGTACCCCTGGGTGGTGAGGAGTGCGGCGGCCCGCCGGTCCATCGGCTCGCCCACGTGCCAGTCGCCGGTGCCGGCGCTGACGACCTCGACCACGTCGGCGAGACCGGCCTCCTCGACCCGCGCGCTCAGCACCACGTCGGCCATCGGTGAGCGACAGATGTTGCCCAGGCAGATCACTGCGATCCGGTAGCGGCCCGGCGACCGGGGGGCCGGCACGTCGACCACCTCAGTCGTCCTCCACGCCCACGACGGCGTCCAGCACCCAGGTGGTGAGGCTGATGATGACCGCGCCACCGACGGCCGGCCAGAACCCCTCGACGTGGAACCCGATGTCGAGCAGCCCCGCCAGCCAGGCGGTCAGGTGCAGGAGTAGGGCGTTGAGCACGATCAGGAACAGTCCGAGCGTCAGCAGGATGAACGGGATGGAGAGCAGCGTCAGCACCGGCTTGACGACCGCTGTCACGGCGCAGGAGATCAGCGCGACCAGCACCAGCGGCAGGATTTTGTCCTCCAGCTCGGCCCGGCCGGCGTCGGCGCCGCTGAACCAGATGCCCTCGATCAGCTGCGCGGCCAGGGCGAGGGCCGCGGCCGTGATCGCCCAGCGGGAGAGGAAGGCCAGCATGGTCCCAGTCTGCCCGGGCGGTGCTACTCCAGGTCCAGGGCCTCGATGATCTCCACCTCGGCGTCGTCGATGTGCCTGCGGAGGAACTCGTAGGCGCCGTCGGGCCCGTCGAGCGCGCCGGCCTCCAGCAGCTTCACCAGGCCCTCGTGGGACTCGGCCTCGTCGTGGGCGTTGCGCTTGATCCGGTCGACCTGGGCCAGGGCGAGCTTGAGCTCGTCCATAAGCGCCTCGGCCATCTGCACCAGACGGGGACTCCCGGTGAGCTCCACGAGCGAGACGTGGAACGCCAGGTGGCTCTCGTTGAGCGCCTCGTAGGTGGCGGCGCCGTCGTGCACGGCGGAGAGGTAGGCGGCGAGGGTGTCGCGGACCCGCTGGCGCCGCTCGGCATCCGCGGTCGCCCACGCCTGGACGCCGGCTCCCTCGAGGACCCACCGCGCCCGGCACACGTCGCGGACCGACTCGGCCCGCGGCGTGGCGACCGTGACGCCGCGGTGCGGCTCGCGCGTGGCGAGACCCTCGGCGACCAGCACGGTCAGCGCCTCGCGCACCGTCGGCCGGGAGACGCCCAGGGACTCCGCGAGGGCGAGCTCGCGCAGCGCGGTCCCGCTCTCCAGCTCGCCCTCGAAGACGGCGCGGCGCAGCTCCGCGGCGACCCGCTCGACGGTCGAGGCGTGCTCCACGCTGAGCGTCGCGAACGGGGCCTTGGCCGGGGCGGGCATGACGCCATTGTGCCGTGAGTGGCGCGGAGGAGGGAAAGAGCGCTATGGTCCGCGTTGTCAGATTGTCTGACAATATTCGTTGCCTCGATCCACGTCGGGGCCAGGACGAGGGAGGGGCCGGGATGACCGCTGCCGCCATCCGGTGGGGCCGCCGCTACGCGATGGTCGAGCCGTCGTACTTCCGCATCGACTACGCCATCAACCCCTTCATGGATCCGGCGGTCCAGCCCGACCCGGTCCGTGCTCGCCGCCAGTGGGAGGAGCTGCGCGACGTGCTCCGCGGGCTGGGAGCGGTGCTCGAGGTGATCCCGGCGCTGCCCGAGGCGCCGGACATGGTCTACGCGATGAACCTCGGCCTGGCCGTCGTCCGGCCGGACGCGCCCGGAGCGCCCGGAGCGCCCGGAGCGGTCGGCCGGTCGGTCGTGCTCTCCCACATGCGCTACGCCCAGCGACGGGTCGAGACGCCCGCGGCGCGGGCCTGGTTCGAGGCGGACGGGCACGCGGTGGCCTACGTCGGGCGGGACGGGGTGGGCGCCCACTTCGAGGCCGGGGACGCCTTCCCCTTCCGGGGTGAGCTGGTCGTCGGCCACGGTCCGCGCACCGAGGATCTCGCGCTGAAGCACCTCGCCACCGAGCTCGGCGTTCCCGTGCGGGGCGTGCAGATCACCCATCCGGGCATGTACCACCTCGACCTGGCCTTCTGTCCGCTGGACGACGAGCACGCGCTGGTGTGCCCGTCGGCGTTCGACGAGCGGTCGGCGGCCGCCCTGCTCGAGCTGGTGCCGCGGCCGATCGTGCTCAGCGAGGCGGAGGCGATCGGCACCTGGTGCGCCAACTCGGTCGTGGTCGGCCGCACGGTGGTGATGCCCGACTGTCCGGCGCGGGTGCGGACCGAGCTCGAGGCGCTCGGCTTCGAGGTCGTCGTGGTCGACGTCTCCGAGTTCCACCTCGGGGGCGGCTCCATCCGGTGCCTGACCAACCCGCTCGACATCGCGCTCGGACGCGACCTCGAGCAGGTGAGCGGCGGCCGGGTCCTCGGCGGCGGAGCGGTCGCGGCCTGAGGCTGGGGCGGCGGCGGGCGCGGCCTGCGGCTACGGTGGCCCCGACCTGCCATCCGCCCCGCTCCCCACCCGCAGGAGGCTCGGTGCCCGGACGTCCCCCCGTCCCGCCGGACGACGGTGCCTCGGACGAGCCGCACGTGCCGGTCCCCGATGAGCAGGACGAGCAGGGCCCGGGCGGGCAGGACGGCGACGGGGCCTCCGACCTGCAGCCTCCGTCCGGTCAGGGCGTCTGGGCGACCCTCGGGGTGATCGTGCTGATCGCGGTGGTCGTCGGCGGAGCGCTGCTGCTGTCCGAGCGGACCGCGGACGACGCGGACCGCTCCGAGGCGCCGGTCAGCACGCCCGCCTCGAGCACGACGCCGACCGGAGACGACGGCTCGACGAACGCCCCGACCGGACCGCCGACCGAGATCCCCACCGACCTGCCGACGATCCCGACCGGTGACTCCACCGGCACCGCCCCGACCGGGCCGCCGACGGAGTTCACCAACCTCCCTCCGGAGTTCACCGAGCTGCCGAGCCGGATCGGGCCCTCCTCGGAGCCTTCCGACATCGACTCGCTCTTCCCGCAGTAGTCCGCCGTAGCGCGCAGCAGCGCGCCGTCGCCGGTGTCCCGGGGCGCTACGGTGTCCTGGACCTGCCACCCCCCGTCCCGCAGGAGAGCCGGTGACCCGTCATCCGTCCGTTCAACCCGTCGACGGTCCGGTCGGCGCACCCACCGAGATGGAGCAGATGAGCCCGTGAGCGACGAAGACCGGCCCTACGGCGCAGTTCCTCCCGCGGGCGGTCCACCGGGTGAGCCGCCGGGTCAGAACCCTGGCCATCCACCGGGGTATCCACCGCCCGGCAGCGCCGGTGGCCCGCCCGGCTTCCCGCCGCTGCCTCCTCCCGGTGGCGGTGACGACCGCGGCAAGGGCCTGTGGATCGCGCTCGCGCTGCTCGGTGTGCTCGCGCTCGCCGGGGTGGTGACGGCGCTCGTGCTCCTCGTGGCGGCCGACGACGACGGCGACGGCGACGGCGAGGACCGCGCGACCGACGCACCCACCGCGTCGGCGGTCACGTCGGAGGGGGCCAGCGCGCCGCCGACCACCGGCTCGACCTCCGCGCCGCCGCTCACCGACCCCCCGTCGACCGACCGCGGCACCGATCCACCGCGCACGTCGGGTGCGCCCGGAGGCACCAGCACCGCCGACCAGGTGGCCAACGACCCCGAGTCGGTCGTCGCTGCCTTCATCGACTCCGTCCTCTCCGGCGACTGCGCGACAGCGGAGGACCTGGTGACGAAGGACTACCTCGCGGACGAGGGCGACTGCAGCGAGGGGATGGTGCCCACCGAGCTCGGCGACGAGATCGAGACCGAGGTCGGCACCGCCCGGGTGAACGGCGACAAGGCCACCGTCCCGGTGACGATCACCGCGTACGGCCAGAGCGAGAAGGGCGAGTTCTACCTGACCCGGGTCGGCGATCGTTGGCTGGTCAGCGGCACCAGCGAGTGATCCCGGCCGGCCCGCCCGGCCCGAGCAGTGCGCGGAATCGGCGGAATCGGTGGAGCGCCGCCGCGGGCACTTCTAGGCTGTCGCCATGACTCAGCCGCCGCCGTACGGCGTCCCGCCGCAGCAGGGCCAACCGCAGGGCTACCCCCAGCAGCCGCCGCAGCCGGTCTACGGCCAGCAGCCGGGGCAGGGGGCGCCTCCGCCGCCCTACCTCGGAGGCGCACCCGCTCCGGCCGCCCACCCGGCGGGTGCGGGCGCTCCCGGACCGGCGCCGGCGGCGTACGGGGGCGGCTTCGGCGGGCAGGGCCTGCCTCCCGCGCCGCCGAGCAAGCCGCGGACCGTCGGCCTCGTCGTGGGCCTGATCACCACCTTCCTCCTGGTCGCCTTCGTGGCGCTGGTCGCGATCATCAGCATCGCCAACTGAGCGCCCGGCCGAGCGTCCGGTAGTGCGCCCGATCGAGCGCCCGGCCGAGCGCCACCGCGCTCGGCGGCCGCTGCGGACAGGTCGTCCGGCCCGTCGGGTGACGCCCGCTGTGGCACCGTCTGCCGGGCCGTGGGTCCGTGACATGATGCCGCCCAGTTCGAGCGGAGCCCCCACTCGTGTGCCCTGAGGAGAGATCGCGGATGTCCGACCCCAACCAGCCCTCGACGCCTCCCGGTTGGTATCCCGACGGCCAGGGCAGTCAGCGGTGGTGGGACGGCACGCAGTGGACCGAGCACACCCAGCCGCAGCAGGACGCCGGGCCGCAGGGCCCCGAGGCGCCGCAGGCTCCCCAGGTGCCGGGTGCCGACCAGGCCACCGTCGTGGCGCCCAACCGCGCTGGCGGCCAGCCGCAGTACGGCCAGTCCGGCCAGCCCGGCCAGCCCGGCCAGCAGCCCGGCCAGCCGGTGTACGGCGCTCCCGCCGGCCAGCAGCAGTACGGCCAGCAGCAGTACGGCCAGCAGCAGTACGGCCAGCCCTCGTACGGCCAGCCGGGCGGCTACGGCACTGGCGGCGCGGGCGGTGCAGGTGGTGGGAGCAAGAAGCTGCTCCTGATCGCCGGAGGCGCGGTGGGCGGCCTGGTGGTGCTGCTCCTGCTCGTCGTCGTCCTGGTGAAGGTCGTGGGCGGCGGCAGCCCGGAGGACGTGACGCGGGACTTCCTGGCCGCCCAGTTCGAGGGCGACTACGAGAAGGAGTGCGAGCTCCGCTCCGAGGACTACCAGGACAACCTGCTCAGCGAGTACGACGTCGACGACTGCGCCGAGTACGCCGAGGAGCGCGCGGAGCGCGACGAGGAGGAGAGCGAGGAGTACGAGGACGAGTACGACATCTCGCTCGACGACATCCGCGGCAACTTCGACTACGAGATCGAGGTGACCGACGTCGACGAGAAGGGCGACGACGAGGCCGTCGTGGAGGTGAAGGAGAGCTACGAGTACACCGAGGACGACGAGTTCCTCGAGCAGGCGCTGGGCGGCGACGAGCGCAACTCCGAGACGACCGAGTACCGGCTGGTGAAGGAAGACGGCGACTGGAAGGTCGACGGCACGGGCGGCGAGTAGGCCTCGGTGCGCGCCACGACCGCCTTCCTGCTCGTCGTCGTCGCGACGCTGCTGGCGCCGCTGGCCATCGCCGCGACCTGGGTGACCGCCCGCGTGGACGACCGTGAGTCGTACGTCGCGACGGTGGCCCCGCTCGCCGAGGACCCCGAGGTGCGGCGGCTCCTGGCCGATGCCGCCGCCGACGCGACCGTCCAGGCGCTCGAGCAGCACGTCCCCGTCGGGCTGCCCGCCTCGGTGGACGACTGGGCCGCCGCGGCCGCTGCGACGGTGGTGGCCAGCCCGGCCTTCCCGGAGTTCTGGCGGGAGGCGAACGCGCAGCTGCACGCCGACGTCCTGGCCCTCGTCGAGGACCCGGACGCGCGGGCCGAGGGCTACGTGATGGTCGACGCCAGCCCGCTGGTCGGCCAGGTGCTCCTCTCCCTGGAGGAGCGGGGCCTTCCCGTCGGGCTGCTGCCGGAGATCCCGCTCAACGTCCCGGTGGCGCCGGAGTCGCGCCTGGTGGCGGTCAGCGACCGCTACCGGCTGGTCCAGACCGCCGCGCGCTGGCTTCCCGTCATCTGGCTGGCGCTCGTCGGCTGCGCGGTGCTGGTGGCCACCGGCTGGCGCGGACGGGTGCGGACCCTCGGGCTGGCCCTGCTCGGGGTCGCGGCCGCCGCCGTCGTGGTGCTCCTCGCCGCGGACCCGCTCGCGGAGCTCGCGGTCGAGCAGGCCGAGGTGGGGCGGGAGCGGCTCGCCGGCGTGATGCTCGACACGGTGCTGGAGTCGCTGTCGCCGTACGCGCGCGGATTCCTGCTGGCAGCGCCGGCGGGTCTGTTGCTGGTCGCCGCCTCGTTGTGGCCCAGGCCTCGCGAGGATTCTCCGATTCCGCGTACGGACGGGCGACTCGCTCAATAGGCTTCCGCTCGTGAGTCACCAGTACCCCAGCCCCGGACAGCCGGGCGAGCAGCCCCCGACCCAAGTCGCCCCGCAGGGCGGCCAGGCGCCGGGAGCCCCGCAGTACGGCACGCCCGGCGGCTACCCGCAGCAGGGCGGCTACCAGCAGAGCGGCTACCCGCAGCAGGGCGGCCCCGGCGGCTACCCCGGTGGCGGGGGCGGCTACCCGGGCGGTCCTGGTGGCCCCGGAGGGTTCCAGGCTCCGCCGACGGGCGGTGGCGGCAGCAAGAAGGGCCTGATCATCGGCATCGTGGCCGCCGTCGTGGTCCTCGTGCTGGCGGTCGGCGCCGTGCTGTTCTTCGTCCTCGGCGATGACGACGACGACAACAAGACCGCGAAGGACGACGAGACGTCGCAGTCGGCCAGCAGCTCGCCCACCAGCGAGTCGCCGACCACGGAGGCGCCGCCGACCACCGAGGTGCCCCCGACCACCGAGACCACCACCGACGGTGGCCAGACGCCCACCGACTCGCCGACGATCGCCTCGCAGGCGTTCCTCGACTCGCTGCTGGAGGGCGACTGCCTCGCCGTCGAGGGCCTGAGCACCCCGGAGTACTTCAAGCGCGAGTTCGGCGACCAGGCCGGCTGCAAGGCCAACGCCGGCAACCTGGAGATGTCCAACGCGGAGTACACCTTCGACGACCCGGTGATCACCAACACCACCGCGCTCGTCACCGGTGACGTCTACGCCCCCAACACGGGCAAGACGCTCAACTCGATCTGGACCCTGCAGGCCAGCGGCGGGCAGTGGCTGGTCGACGGCTTCACCTACACCGAGGGCGGCTGACGGCCCGCTTCTCGTGAGCTCCGGGGGCAACTGACCCCACAACAGCTGCCCTCGGACGGTCGGGCCGCGGTGACCGTGTGTCGCCGCGGCCCGACTCGCATCTCCAGGCCCCCGGCGCGCCGAGTGCGTCGGTGCGTCGGGAGGAGGCTGGCCCACCACCGCGCTCCTACGCTGGGTCCATGGCTGAGCCGACGAAGGCGTTCGAGCGCGACATGAACTATGTGCCCGACCGGATCACCCGCGACGGCCGGACGCCGGAGTTCGGCCCGGTGCACGGCGAGCTGTGGCCGGTGGAGCCCGGTCGCTACCGGCTGGTGGCCGCTGCAGCGTGCCCGTGGGCCAACCGCTCGATCATCGTCAGGAAGCTGCTGGGCCTCGAGGACGTCATCTCCCTCGGGATGCCGGGCCCCACCCACGACGAGCGGAGCTGGACCTTCGACCTCGACCCCGGCGGCAGGGACCCGGTACTGGGCATCGAGCGGCTCCAGGAGGCGTACTTCGCGCGCTTCCCCGGCTACGAGCGGGGCATCACGGTGCCGGCGGTGGTGGAGGAGGCCACCGGCAAGCTGGTCACCAACGACTTCCCGTGGATCACCCACGACCTCTTCCACGAGTGGCGCGACTTCCACAAGGAGGGTGCGCCCGACCTGTGGCCCCGCCGGCTCCGCGAGGAGATGGAGGAGGTGATGCAGCGCGTGTTCACCGAGGTCAACAACGGCGTGTACCGCTGCGGCTTCGCCAAGTCGCAGGAGGCCTACGAGGAGGCCTACGACCGGCTCTTCGTCGCGCTCGACTGGCTGGAGGAGCGGCTGACGCACCAGCGGTACCTGATGGGTGACGCCATCACCGAGGCCGACGTCCGGCTGTTCACCACTCTCGCCCGGTTCGACCCGGTCTACCACGGCCACTTCAAGTGCAACCGGCAGAAGCTGACCGAGCTGCCGGCGCTCTGGGGCTATGCCCGCGACCTGTTCCAGACGCCCGGGTTCGGCGAGACGATCGACTTCGAGCAGATCAAGCAGCACTACTACGTGGTGCACGCCGACATCAACCCCACGCAGGTCGTGCCGAAGGGGCCGGACACCGACGGCTGGCTGTCCCCGCACGGTCGGGGCTGACCCCCGGGTCCGCCTGCCCGCCCCGCCCGCCCCGTCCGGCAGGCGCCGGGCCGGTCGCTACGGTGGACCGGTGGGTGCAGGTCACGGTCATGGGCATGCCGCGAGCAGGGCCGCCGACCGCTCGCGACTCCGCAGGGTGCTCGCCGTCACGGCGGCGATCCTCGGCGTGGAGCTGGTCGGCGCGTGGCTGACCGGCTCGCTGGCGCTGCTCGCCGACGCCGGCCACATGGCGACCGACGCCGGAGCGGTGGTGCTCGCGCTGGGAGCGTCGTACGTCGCCTCGCGGCCCGGCCGTGGTCCCTCGACGTTCGGCTACCACCGGATCGAGGTGATGGCCGCGCTCGTCAACGGCGCGGTGCTGCTCGGGGTCTGCGGCTACCTGGCTTGGGCGGGGGTCTCGCGGCTGGCCGATCCGCAGCCGGTGGAGGCCGGCGCGATGGTGCTCTTCGCCCTGGTCGGGCTGTCCGCGAACGCGGTGTCGATGCTGATCCTGCGGCGGGCCGACGCGTCGTCGCTCAACATCCGAGGGGCGGTCAACGAGGTCCTCGCCGACCTGCTCGGCTCGCTGCTGGCCGTCGTCGCGGGCGTGGTGGTGCTGCTGTGGGGCTGGCACCGGGCCGACCCGGTCGCCTCGCTGCTGATCGCCGCGCTGGTGCTGCCCCGCGCCGTCCTGCTGATCCGCGACGCGGGACGGGTGCTGCTGGAGATGGCGCCGGCCGACCTCGACCTGGCGGCGGTGCGGCACCACCTGCTCCACGCCCCCGGAGTCGTGGACGTGCACGACCTCCATGCCTGGACGATCACCAGCGGCATGACCAGCCTCTCGGCGCACGTCTCGGTCACCGACGAGATGCTCGCCCAAGGCGTCGGCGAGGTGCTCGACGCCCTCTGTGACTGCGTGGCGGCGCACTTCGGCGTCGAGCACACGACCTTCCAGGTGGAGCCCGTCGGGCACCGGAGCCACGAGCACCTGGGGGAGATGCACTGAACCGGGCGAGGAGCGCTATCGTGTGAGATGCGTGTGGGCCGCATCACAGTCACGCCACCCCTGTGACCGTGCCGGACCACCCAGATGACCCCGACCCATCCCGCGGAGACCCCGTCGGGGGTGGAGGCAAGGAGTGGTGTGGCGATGACCGACCCCGTGTTCGGACCGGCCCCGGCGGCCGCCGACCCCGAGCTGGTGCAGCTCCTGACGCCCGAGGGCGAGCGCGTCCAGCACCCGGAGTTCGACCTCGAGGTCACTCCCGACCAGCTGCGGGGCTTCTACCGCGACATGACGCTGGCGCGGCGCCTCGACACCGAGGCGACGGCCCTCCAGCGGCACGGCGAGCTCGGGCTGTGGGCCCAGCTGCTCGGCCAGGAGGCGGCACAGGTCGGCGCCGGTCGCGCCCTCGCGCCGCAGGACTTCGTCTTCCCGACCTACCGCGAGCACGCCGTCGCGTGGTGCCGCGGCGTCGACCCGGTCCAGCTGCTCAGCCTGTTCCGCGGCGTCGACCACGGCGGGTGGGACCCGATCGAGCATCGGTTCAACCTCTACACGATCGTGATCGGGGCGCAGACCCTGCACGCCACCGGCTATGCGATGGGCGTGCAGCGCGACGGGCTGGTCGGCACCGGCGACCCCGACCGCGACACCGCGGTGGTCGCCCACTTCGGTGACGGCGCCTCCTCCCAGGGCGACGTGAACGAGGCGTTCGTGTTCGCGGCGTCCTACAACGCGCCCGTGGTGTTCTTCTGCCAGAACAACCAGTGGGCGATCTCCGAGCCGATCGAGCGGCAGTCCCGGATCCCGCTCTACCGCCGGGCCCACGGGTTCGGCTTCCCCGGCGTGCGGGTCGACGGCAACGACGTCCTGGCGACGTACGCCGTCACGCAGGCCGCGCTGCAGCGCGCCCGCGACGGGCAGGGCCCCACCCTGATCGAGGCCTACACCTACCGGATGGGCGCGCACACGACCACCGACGACCCGACCCGCTACCGGCTGAGCGAGGACGTCGAGCACTGGAAGCTCAAGGACCCGATCGCGCGGGTCGAGGTCCACCTGCGCCGCAACGGGCTCGCCGATGAGTCGTTCTTCGAGGAGGTCGCCGCCGAGGCCGACCAGCTCGGCGAGCGGATGCGGCGCGAGTGCCACGCCCTGCCGGATCCGTCCCCGCTGGGCATCTTCGACCTGGTCCACGCCGAGAAGACGCCGGAGCTCCAGGAGCAGCAGGAGGGGTACGCCGCCTACCTCGCGTCCTTCTCCGACGAGGCCGAGGAGGTGCCGGCATGACCACGATGACGCTCGCGAAGGCGCTCAACGCCGGCCTCCGCCGCGCCATGGAGGACGACGGCAAGGTCGTCGTGATGGGCGAGGACGTCGGCACGCTCGGCGGCGTCTTCCGGATCACCGACGGGCTGCAGAAGGACTTCGGTCCGGACCGGGTGATCGACACCCCGCTCGCCGAGTCCGGCATCGTGGGCACCGCCGTCGGCCTGGCCATGCGCGGCTACCGGCCGGTCGTGGAGATCCAGTTCGACGGCTTCGTCTACCCCGCCTACGACCAGATCGTGTGCCAGGTGGCCAAGCTGCACTTCCGCAGCAAGGGCCGGATCAAGGTGCCGATGGTCATCCGGATCCCGTTCGGCGGCGGCATCGGCGCGGTGGAGCACCACAGCGAGTCGCCGGAGGCGCAGTTCGCGCACACGCCGGGGCTCAAGGTCGTCGCCTGCTCCAATCCGGCCGACGCCTACGGCATGATCCAGCAGGCGATCGCCAGCGACGATCCGGTCGTCTTCCTCGAGCCCAAGCGGCTCTACCACTCCGCGAAGGGCGACGTGGACGAGTCCGCGGCCCCGCCGCCGCTGTGGGAGTCGCGCGTGGTGCGCCCCGGCTCCGACGTGACGCTGGTCGGCTACGGGCCGACCGTGTCGACCTGCCTGGACGCCGCCGCGGTCGCCGGCGAGGAGGACCGCTCCGTCGAGGTCATCGACCTGCGCACCCTGTCGCCGCTCGACCTCGGCCCGGTGGTGCAGTCGGTGCAGCGCACCGGGCGGCTGGTGGTGGTCCACGAGGCGCACGTCAACCTCGGCATGGGCGCCGAGATCGCGGCGCGGGTGACCGAGCAGTGCTTCCACCACCTCGAGTCGCCGGTGCTGCGGGTCGGCGGCTTCGACACCCCCTACCCGCCGGCGCGGATCGAGGAGGCGTTCCTGCCCGACCTCGACCGGGTGCTGGATGCCGTCGACCGGACCTTCGGGTTCTGAGGAGGCTTCGAGTGACTGCGAACGAGTACAAGCTTCCCGACGTCGGGGAGGGCCTCACCGAGGCCGAGATCGTGGCCTGGCGGGTGAAGGAGGGCGACGTCGTCGCCGTCAACGACGTGATCGTCGAGATCGAGACCGCGAAGTCCGTCGTCGAGCTCCCCTCGCCCTATGCCGGGGAGATCGTCGCCCTGCTGGTGAAGGAGGGCGACACGGTCGAGGTCGGCACGCCGATCGTCCGGATCGCCGAGCCGGGGGCGGCCCGCGCAGCCGCACCCGAGGCCGCCCCCGCCGCCCCGGCACCCGCGGAGGCCCCGCGCCGCACGGAGGTGATCGACACCAACATCCCGCCCGCGGGCAACGCCACGCTGGTCGGCTACGGCCCCAAGCAGCGCTCCCTCAAGCGGCGCCCCCGCAAGGGCACTGCCCCCACCGAGCCCGCCCCGGCCGGGTCCGCCTCAGCCGCGCCGGTCGAGCCGGTCCAGCCGGTCGCGCAGGCCCGGTCGGCCGCGCCGCCCGTCGAGGAGGTCGCCTCGCGGCCGTCGCCCGACCCCGCCCAGGCACGTGCCCTGGCCAAGCCGCTGGTCCGGCGCCTCGCGCGTGACCTCGGCGTCGACCTCACGGCGGTGACGCCCACCGGCCCCAAGGGGACGGTGAGCAAGGAGGACGTGCTGGCGGCCGTCGACGGCGCCGGCGCGCGGGTCGAGGAGGTCGCCCACCCGTCGCGCGACCGCGGCGCGGAGCGCCCCGACGGCGCCCGGGAGACCCGGGAGCCGGTCAAGAGCGTGCGCAAGCAGATGGCGGCGGCGATGGTGCAGTCGGCGTTCACCGCGCCGCACGTCACCGAGTGGGTGACGATCGATGCCACCGCCACGGTCGACCTGGTGGAGCGCCTCCGCCAGCACCGCGAGCTCCGAGAGGTCAGGATCAGCCCCCTGCTGGTCGTCGCCCGCGCGGCGCTGCTCGCGCTGCGTCGTACGCCGCTGGTCAACTCGAGCTGGGACGAGGCGGCGCAGGAGGTCGTCGTCAAGCATTACGTCAACCTCGGCATCGCGGCCGCGACCCCGCGCGGGCTGGTGGTCCCCAACGTCAAGGACGCGCACGACCTGTCGCTGGCGGACCTCGCGCGCGAGCTCGAGGCGCTCACCACGACCGCCCGGGAGGGCCGCACCCAGCCGGCCGCGCTCGCGGGCGGCACGTTCACGATCACCAACGTCGGCGTCTTCGGCGTCGACGGCGGCACGCCGATCATCAACCCCGGCGAGTCCGCCATCCTCTGCGTGGGTGCGATCAAGCCGCAGCCGTGGGTCGTCGGCAACCAGGTGGTGCCGCGTCAGGTGATGACGCTGTCGCTCTCCTTCGACCACCGGCACATCGACGGCGCCACCGGCTCGCAGTTCCTGGCCGACGTCGCGTCGATCGTGGGCGACCCCGCCACGGCGCTGCTGTTCTGAGCACGCGGGCGGACCGCCCGGACCCGCAGGCGCGGGCTGGGGACGACGGTTCGCCCGCGTCCGCTCCGGCGGGTAGAACGGCCGGGTGGCCTCCGCTCCGCAGCACCACGTCCTCGCGCCCGGTGACACGCTCGGCGGCTACCGGATCGTGCGCCGGCTCGGCGCGGGCGGGATGGGGACGGTCTTCGAGGCGGTCGACACCACCCTCGGTCGCCGGGTGGCGCTCAAGGTGATCGCCGGCGAGCGCCTCGGCCACGCGGGCGTCCTGCGCGAGGCACAGGCGCAGGCGTCGCTGGACTCCCCGCACGTGGTGCCGGTCTTCGCGCACGGCGAGGCCGGCGGGCGGCTCTACATCGCCAGCCAGCTCATTCCCGACGGCGACCTCGACGCGATGCTCCGTCGCCAGGGCCCGCCGCCGGCCGCGCAGGCGATCGACCTGGTCGCCCAGGTGGCCGACGGGCTGGCCGAGGCGCACCGGGTGGGTCTCGTGCACCGCGACATCAAGCCGGCCAACGTGCTGCTCCGCAACCGGGGCACCCATCTGGTGGCCTATCTCGCCGACTTCGGGATCGCCGCCCCGGCGGACGCGGGCACCGGCCCGGCCGGGCGCGGACCGGTCGGCACACCGGCCTACCTGGCCCCCGAGCTGCATGCGGGCGACCGGGCCGACGCGCGCAGCGACGTCTACTCCCTCGGCTGCCTGCTCTGGGCGACGCTGACCGGCGCGGCGCCGTACGCCGGCAGGGGTGAGCAGGTGGCGTCGGCACACCGGTCCGCGCCGGTGCCGCAGCTGCCCGGGCGCACCGCCCTCGACCGCGAGGTCAACCGGGTGCTCCGCACGGCCCTGGCCAAGCAGGCGAGCGACCGCTACCCGTCGGCCGCGGTCATGCGCGACGACCTCCGAGCCCTGCTCCGCAGCGCCGGCCGGGCGGGGCCGCGGCGGCTGGGCCGGCTGGGCCGGCTGGTCGGGCGAGGGGGTGGGGTGGCGGCCACTGCAGCGGTCGCTGTGGTGGTGCTGGTCGCGGTGGCGCTGCTGCTGGTCGCCGGTGGTGGGAAGGCGCCGGCGCCGCGCTCGCAGCCGACACCCAGCCCGGTGCGCGCCTCGGGCATCCCCGACCAGCACCCGGCGGACGAGGCGGTCGTCGTCGCCGGCCTCGCCCGAGGCCTGCGCGTCCACGGCGGCCTGGATGCGGCGAGTGCGGAGTGCACAGCCCTGCGGCTGGTGGGCGAGCGCGGGGTCGACCGGCTCGTGCGCGACGGCGTCCTCGACGGGGACCTGGCGCTCGCCACGGGTCGGCGAGGCACGGTGGCACCGCCGGTCCTCGCCGACGTGTTCGCGGCGGCCTTCGGCTGCCTGTGGCCTCCCTCGGCGGCACCGCGCTGACGGCTACCCGTCGGCCATCCGGATCAGGCCGGCGACGGTCGCGACGTAGAGGGCGCCGTCCGGACCGAGGTAGATGGACGCGTAGTGGTTGTTCCACTGCGGGCCGGTGCCGGTGAGCCGGCTCCAGGCCGTCCGGCCGGTGCGGATGTCGATCGCGGTGACGTACCAGGCGTCGATCAGGTCCGCGCGCGGCGGCTTGGTGTAGGCGTAGACGAGGCCGTTGCCGAGCGACGCCTTCGGCACCGACGTCGGCGCCACCGACGGGTTGGTCCAGGCCACCCGGCACCCGTCGGGCTCGATCAGCACCCGGGAGAGCCCCGGCGTGGTCGAGCGGCCGAGCAGGGTCGACTGGAACCCCTCGTAGCCGTAGTTGTTCTCGATGATCAGTGAGTCACCGGCGGCCACGAGGCTGTTCTCGGTCGTGCTCGCGCCGCTGGGCAGCACCGGCACGCGGCAGTGCTCCCGGCCGCCGACGCCGCGGCGCCGGTCGTAGACGATCACGTGGCTGCGCGGGTCCGCGTTGTCGGCGATCGCGATCCAGCGCCGGCCGATCAGCGTGGGAGAGGTGCCGGACCCCTGCGAGAGCATGCCGGGCTTCACCCGGCTGCCGCGGTCGTACTCCTCGCTCCAGGTGATCTCCGGCTGGCCTGACTCGCCGACGTCGAGCCGGTAGAGGCGGTGGGTGGTGACGACGTACATCGCGCCGGTCTCGTCGCCGGAGATCGAGTTGAAGATGCCCTCGCCCTCGCCGAGCCGGATCTTCCGCACCTCGCCGGTCTCCCGCGACAGGGTGCCGGCGAGGCCCTGCTGGCTGAACCACCACAGCCGCCCGGACCAGTCCACGCCGGTGGCCACCAGGCAGTCGCCCTCGCCGAGATGGGGAGCGAGGGGCCACCGTCGGCCGGGCTGGAGGCCGCCGTCGGGCGTGACGGTGACCTCGGCGATGGCGGAGTCGGTCGTCGTCGCGTAGGCGCGATCGTCGGGGTCCAGGAAGAAGTACGTCCCGCCGCAGATGTCGGTGAACGGGTTGGCGCCCTTGGTGAGGTCGCGCTGCGAGAGCTGCCGCTGCGAGATCGCACGCAGGGTGACCGGGTCGATCACCATCATGGTGAAGCCCTCGAGCCCGCCGCACAGGCCCACCAGCCGGTCGCGGGAGTCGAAGGCGACGGTGGCGCACTCCCGCACGCCGTACGACGCGGTGCGGACGCGCAGCGAGCGGCCGGTCGGTCCGGAGACGTCGTAGGCATCGGTGCTGTAGGGGTCGTTGTGCATGCTGCTGCGGCCGTTGCGCGCGAGGTGGGGGTTCTGCGGGACCTCCGGTGCGGCGAGCGGCTGCGGAGCCACCGGTGCGCCGACGAAGCCCGGGACCAGCAGGTCCGTCGGCAGCGACGGGATGGGCAGCCCCGGCACGGTGGGGAGGGCGGACAGCCCGGGAAGGCCGGGCAGGGCCGGGTCCTCGCCGGCCACGGCGGGGGCGGGGGCGGTGTCGAGCGCGGCCGCGAGCACGGCGGCCGTGCCGACGACCCCCAGGGAGCGGAGGAGGCGCATCCTCGGAGAGTAGAACCAGTTCTAGTCCCCGGGAAGGCCCGGGCGGGCAAAGCCTCAGCGCGGGGGCGTCCGCTTGCCGAGCAGCCAGTCCTCGAAGAACGCGGTGAGCTCCTCGCCGGTGTGCTCCTCGACCCAGGTCCAGTACTCGTCGCGGTCGGCGGTGCCGTTCTCCTGCTGCTCGGGCCAGGCGCGCATCATCGCGAAGAACCTCCGGTCGCCGATCCGTTCCCGGAGCTCCTGCCACATCAGGGCGGGGCCGTAGTAGATGTTGCCGGAGCCGAAGTGCTGCGGGTGGTAGGCCCCCGGCGGGCCGGCGGTCTCCCGCTCGTGGCCCTCGAACTGGGCCCACTGGTCCATCTTCTGGGCGACGGTGATGCCCTCCTGCTCGGCCTCCCACATCCCCTGGAGGTACATCGTCATGCCCTCGTTCATCCACACCTCCGACCAGTCGGCGGGAGACACCGTGTCGCCGTACCAGTGGTGGGCCGTCTCGTGCACGACGACGGCGGCGGACAGGCTGTACTCGGTGTCGCCGAGGGTGACCATGGTCTGGGTCTCCATGCCGCTCTCGTTGTCGACGACCACGATCCCGAAGCTGTCGAACGGGTAGGGGCCGAGGATCTCCTCGAGCCAGTCGATCGCCTTCGGCGCGTACTCGGTCTCGCCGGGCAGCGGGTCGCCGTCGGCGTCGGTCCAGATCTGGATCGGGACGCCGCTCTCGGACCTCAGGTCGGTGTGCTGGAAGTCGCCGAACGCGACGGTGACCAGGTACGACGACGCGGGCTCGGCCAGGTGCCACACGTTGGTGCGCATCCCGTCGCTCTCCGAGGAGTCGGTGAGCTGCCCGTTGGCCACGCCCTGCCAGGGGGCCGGGACGGTGAGCGTGAAGTCGTAGAGCGCCTTGTCGGCCGGCTGGTCGTTGACGGCGTACCAGGTGTGGGCGCCGTACGGCTCCTGGAGCGTCCAGGTCTCGTGCTCGTCGGTGATGCTCCAGCCGAGGCCGCCGGCGAAGTCCGAGCGCTGGCTCGGCGCCGGGGTCGGCCGGGGCGTGCCGGCGTAGGAGATCGCCACCTCGTACTGCTCGTCGGCCACCACCTCGTGGGCGATGGTGAGGTCGTTGCCGGACACGTCGAACTCCGCGGCCCGGCCGTCGACGGTGATCTCCGAGATCGCCAGGTCGTCGTTGAAGTCCAGCGGCACCCGCGGTGCGTCGGCGGTGGCGCGGAAGGTGAGCACCTGCCGGCCGGTCAGCTCGTCCTCGGCCGGGTCCCAGGTCAGGCCCAGGTCGTAGTGCAGGGCGTCGACCAGCGGGTCGCCGACGTCGGGGTAGACGGAGTCCTCGCGGGTCTCGCTCCGTGCGACCGACAGGTCGTCCGGCGTGCGCGCGTCCGGCCCGTCCGGGTCGGCGACCGTGCTCCCGGTCGCCGACGGCGGTGCCGAGCTGCTGCGGTCGGCGTCGGGACCGGTGCCGCCGCCCTGGCCGCAGGCGGCGACGCCCAGGCAGGCGGCGAGCCCGATGACCGGCCCGATGACCGGCCCGATGGCCGGGGCGAGAAGGCGGCGAGGTCGCGGCATGGGGACATCATGCCGTCCACCGTCACCTGGAACAGGTTCTTGTCGTTGCTCCCTCGTGCAGCCGAATCGGGAGCCGCAAGCCGTACGACGCCTCGGGGTCGCCGGCGCGCTCGCCCTGGCGCTGCTCGGGGTCGCCCTCGTCCTCCCCGGTGGCGCCGGCGGGACGGGCGGGTCGGGTGGGACGGCGACCCTGGAGGTCGCGGCCGAGGCGGAGAAGTCCGCCGCCGGCGTGCCGCACGACGACTCGCTGCTCGACCCGCACAGCCACGACCACGGCGACCCGGCCACGAAGAACGAGATCTCTCGGGGCCTCGCCGTCGGGGAGGACGTGGCCGACCCCACCGGCGCGGCGGAGCGGCGGGCGGCCGAGCGCTACGTGGATCGCGAGCGCGCGCTGCCCGACCCCACCCTCACCACGGTGCCCGCCTACGCCCCGCGCTCCGCGGTGCCGGGTGACCGCTACGCGATGGCCGGCGGCTGCTACACCCTCCAGGAGGCGGCCACCGGGCGCTTCGTGACCCGCTCCGGCACCAGCCTCGCGGTGGCGGCGGTGCCGCGCGGGTCCGCGGCGGCGTTCTACTTCAAGGCGACCCGGCTCGGCGGCTACCTGCTCCACACCGACGCCGGCGAGGTCGCGCTGGGTTCGGACGGCGCGGTCGGGATCGCTGCCGAGCCGAGCAGGCAGGCGGACTGGACGGCGCGGCAGTCGGGCGCGGGGCTCACCTTCGAGCTGGCGCCCGGGCGAGGCATCCGGGTCGTCGACGGCGGCCGGCTCCGCGGCGGCGTACCGACCCCGTTCCGGCTTCGCGTGGCCGGCGCGTGCCCGGCGTATCCCGAGGCCGAGGTCAACGTGACCGGTGACCCCCACGCTGGCGTGACGTCCTACCAGGAGGTGCGCGGCTTCGTCGACGCCCACACCCACGGCATGGCCTTCGAGTTCCTCGGCGGCCAGGTGCACTGCGGTCGCCCGTGGCACGAGTACGGCGCGCCGTACGCACTGCAGGACTGTGCCGACCACAAGCTCACCGGGGGCAAGGGGGCGCTGCTGGAGGCGGCACTCTCCGGGGAGCTGTCGCACGACCCGGTCGGCTGGCCGACCTTCAAGGACTGGCCGGCGCCGGAGTCGCTGACCCACGAGGGCACCTACTGGAAGTGGCTCGAGCGGGCGTGGCGCGGCGGGCAGCGGCTCTTCGTGAACCTGCTGGTCGAGAACAACAAGCTCTGCCAGATCTACCCGCTCAAGCGGAACTCCTGCGACGACATGGACTCGATCCGGCTGCAGGCCAAGCAGATGTTCGCGCTGCAGGACTACATCGACGCGCAGTTCGGCGGGCCCGGGAAGGGCTTCTACCGGATCGTGCGCGACCCGTTCGAGGCGCGGCGCGTCGTCAACGCCGGGAAGATGGCCGTGGTGATGGGCATCGAGACCTCGGTGCCGTTCGGCTGCACGTTCAAGGCCGTCCTCGGGACAGACGTCCCCGCCTGCACAGCGGCCGAGATCGACGCGAACCTCGACGAGATGCACGCCCTCGGCGTGCGCCAGATGGAGCTGGTCAACAAGTTCGACAACGCGCTCGCCGGTGTCGCCGGCGACGCCGGCGAGGTCGGCCTGGTGGTCAACGCGGCGAACTTCCTCGAGACCGGCACCTTCTGGGCGATGCGCCACTGCGAGCCGGCCGACGGCGAGTCGGCCGACAACCCGCAGATCGCCCTCCCCGACGTGGGCGGGCAGCAGCAGGACGCGCTGTTCGGCGCCATCGGCGAGGTCTTCGGCGGCCTGCTGCCTGCGATCCCGCTCTACGGACCGCCGGCCCACTGCAACAAGCGGGGCCTGACCGCGCTGGGCGAGCACACGGTGCGCGGGCTCGCCGAGCGGCGGATGATCTTCGACCCCGACCACCTCTCGGTCAAGGCGCGGGTCGCGGCGATGGACCTGATCGAGGAGCTGCGCTACCCGGGCGTCATCTCCAGCCATTCCTGGTCCACGCCCGACGCCTACCCGCGGATCTACGAGGCCGGTGGCTTCATCACTCCCTACGCCGGCGACTCCACCGGCTTCGTCGACAAGTGGCGCCGGCACCTCGGTTGGGCCGACCCCCGCTACTACTTCGGCTTCGGCTTCGGCGCCGACATCAACGGCCTCGGCGCCCAGGGCGACCCGCGCGGCGCCGCCGTACCGAACCCGGTGCAGTACCCCTTCCGGGGCCTCGGCGGGGTCACCGTCGACCGGCAGCGCGCCGGCGAGCGGGTCTGGGACATCAACGTGGACGGCGTCGCGCAGTACGGCCTCTACCCCGACTGGGTCGAGGACCTGCGCAAGGTGGCCGATGCCACGAACCCCGGGGACGGGCCCAAGATCGTCGACGACATGGCGCGCGGCACGGAGGCCTACCTCCAGATGTGGGAGCGGGCCGTCGGCGTCGCGCCGGACAGCTGCCGCAACCCCGAGCTGCGCAGGAGCGTGGTGAGCGTGCGCCGGCTGGTGACCCCGGGGATGACCACCCGGCAGGTGCTCGGCGTCGTCGGTCAGCCGCACCAGCGCCTCGGTGCCTCCTACCGGTTCTGCGCGAAGACCGCGACGCGGGCGAAGGTGCCGGTGACCGTGCGGTTCACCGCCGCCGGGCGGGTCTCCTCGGTGTCATTCGCCTGAGACGCGCTGAGGCGAGCGTCACCCTCCACCCGAAGTTACCAGTGGGTAGGATCGCCGGACGCCTGTTGCTCCTCCACCGCCCGGGTAAGGCATGCCTGCCCCGCCCGGAACCGTGCGCTGGCAATAGGCTCGACGCGCGCACCGCCGTGTGCGCACCCTGACTCCCTGCGGATGAGGAGCTGTTGGAGATGTTGCAGACCGTCCTGATCGTGGTCTCGCTCGGTCTCACCGCCGTCACCATCGCGGTGGTCGGCAAGGCCGTGATGTCGATGCTCGGCGTCCTCCGGCGGGGTCAGGCCGCCCCCGGGCGGGCCGAGAACCCGGGGGCCCGCACGCTCACCATGCTCAAGGAGACGTTCGGGCACACCCGGATGCTCCAGTGGACGTGGGTCGGCATCATGCACTGGTTCGTCTTCATGGCGTTCATCTTCCTGAGCACCGCCGTCGCCGCCGCCTACTTCCAGCTCTTCGACCCCGAGTTCGTGTGGCCGTTCGTCGGCCACTGGTACCCCTACGAGTGGTTCAGCGAGGTCATCGGCCTGCTGTCGACCATCGGCGTCGTCGTACTGATCGTCTACCGGCAGAAGCACCACCCCCGGACCGAGGGACGCGACAGCCGCTTCTACGGCTCGCGGATGTGGCAGGCCTACTTCGTCGAGTTCCTCGCCCTCTTCGAGGGCGCGGCGATCCTGTTCGTGCGGGCGGCGGAGTACAACCTGCTCGACGCGACCGGGCACACCGAGCACGCCACCCGCGCGCACTTCCCGATCGCGTCCTGGCTGGGCGACGTGCTCTACCCGAGCGGTGCCGACTCGGTCGGCACCCTCGAGAACATCATCTACGCGATCGCGACCTTCAAGATCGTGCTCGCCATGGTCTGGCTGCTCGTGGTGGCCCGCAACCTCACCATGGGCATCGCCTGGCACCGCTTCACCGCCTGGTTCAACATCTGGTTCAAGCGCGAGCCCGACGGTCGGCAGGCGATCGGCGCGGTCAAGCCGCTGACCTCCGGCGGGAAGCCGATCACCCTCGACGACATCGACGACCTCGACGAGGACTCGTCGCTGGGCGCCGGCACCATCTGGGACTTCTCCTGGAAGGACATCCTCGACTTCACCACCTGCACCGAGTGCGGCCGATGCCAGTCGCAGTGCCCGGCCTGGAACACCGAGAAGCCGCTCTCGCCCAAGCTGATGATCATGGCCCTGCGCGAGGAGGCCTTCGCCGCCGCGGGCGGGTCCGAGCAGCGGGCGCTGGTCGGCAAGACCGAGCACGAGCAGGCCGACGGGGTCGACGACTACTTCTACTACCCCGAGGGCGGCGACTTCGTCGTCGACGCCGACGCCCTCTGGTCCTGCACCAACTGCGGCGCCTGCGTCCAGCAGTGCCCGGTCGACATCGAGCACGTCGACCACTTCGTCGACATGCGCCGCTACCAGGTGCTCGTCGAGTCGAACTTCCCCTCCGAGCTCAACGGGCTGTTCAAGGGCCTGGAGAACAAGGGCAACCCGTGGAACATGTCGCCCAACGCCCGCCTCGACTGGGCCAAGGGCCTGCCGTTCGAGGTCAAGGTCGTGGGCGAGTCGATCGAGTCGCTCGACGAGGTCGACTGGCTGTTCTGGGTCGGCTGCGCCGGTGCCTACGAGGACCGGGCGAAGAAGACGACCCGCGCCGTGGCCGAGCTGCTCGACCACGCGGGCGTGTCGTTCGGCGTACTCGGCAACGGGGAGACGTGCTCGGGCGACCCGGCGCGACGGGCCGGCAACGAGTTCGTGTTCCAGGGCCTCGCCCAGCAGAACATCGAGGTGCTCACCGAGGCGAAGGCGAAGCGGGTGGTCTCCACCTGCCCGCACTGCATGAACACGCTGAAGAACGAGTACAAGCACCTCGGCATCGAGCTCGAGGTCATCCACCACACGCAGCTGCTCAACCGCCTGGTCCGCGACGGCAAGCTGACGCCCGTCACCGACGGTGCCGGCGCCCACCAGCGCAAGATCACCTACCACGACCCGTGCTTCCTGGGCCGGCACAACCAGGTCTACACCCCGCCCCGCGAGCTGCTGCAGATCATGCCCGGCGCCAAGTTCGCCGAGATGGAGCGCAACTCCGAGCGCTCGTTCTGCTGCGGTGCGGGCGGTGCGCGGATGTGGATGGAGGAGACGATCGGCGAGCGGATCAACCTCAACCGCACCAACGAGGCGGTCGAGACGGGCGCCGACCAGATCGCGGTCGGCTGTCCCTTCTGCCGCGTGATGCTCTCCGACGGGCTGACGAAGATGCAGGCCGACGGCTCGGCCCGCGAGGAGGTCGAGGTCCTCGACGTCGCGCAGATGCTGCTGGCGTCGGTGAAGGGCGAGATGGCCACCAAGCTGGCGCCGGGCTCCGGCACCGTCGCCGCGCCCGCCGCGAAGCAGGGCGCGGACGAGCCCGCTGGGCAGTCGGCCGGGCAGTCGGCTGGGCAGTCGGTGGAGACGAAGGCGGAGCCCGAGCCGGGCGACGTCACGGTCACCGAGAACACGGTGGTGGAGACCGAGGACGCCGGGGCCGCCGCCAAGGCCTCCACGGCCGGAGGATCCTCGCTGTTCGACGACCCGGGCTCGATGCTCGACGACTCTGCCGCGCCGGCCGAGGCGAAGGCGAAGTCGGCGGAGGAGGAGCCGGCGGCGAAGCCGGAGTCGGGTGGCTCGCTGTTCGACGAGGGCGGCGGATCGCTCTTCGACACCCCCGCCGATGCGGCGCCGGCGGCGGAGAAGCCGGCGGACAAGCCGGCGGACAAGCCGGCGGACAAGCCGGCGGACAAGCCGGCAGACGCCATGGGCTCGGGTGGCTCGCTCTTCGACATCGGCGGGAACGAGACCCCGGCTGCCGCCGAGCCCGCTGCGGAGAAGCCGGCCGCCGAGGAGAAGCCGGTCGCCGAGGAGAAGCCGGCCGCCGAGGAGAAGCCGGTGGCCGACCTGTCGGGCGGCTCGTTGTTCGACATCCCTGCCCAGGAGACGCCTGCGAAGGCCGAGCCTGACAACAAGGCCGAGCCTGAGGGGAAGGCCGAGCCTGAGGGGAAGGCCGAGCCCGCTGCCGACAAGGAGCCTGCACCGCGGCCCGCCGAGGAGCAGGTCGTCGAGGCGGAGGTCGAGGGCGGTGTCGCCGCCGCGGCTCCGCGCGCGGAGATCCCCGAGGGCGGCTCGCTCTTCGACATCGCTGCTCCGGAGGAGCCGCCGGGGAGCGCTGCCGCGGCGGCCGAGCCCGCCGACGCGCCCGTCCCCGGCCCCACCCCGGAGGACGAGCCCGTCGACGACGACGCCCGCGACGAGGAGGCGGCGACCGTCGGCGACGCCCCCGCCGCCGAGCCCGTGGACCAGCCTGAGGTCGAGGACAAGAAGCCGGCTCCCGCCCCGAAGCCCTCCGGCGACACCCACCAGCCGAAGACGGGCGTGGACATCAACGAGTCGGACTCCCTCTTCGACCTCTGAGACACCCACGAGGTGGGAGGTTTCGGCGCGCGAGGTGGCAGGTTTTGTGCCACGTCGTACGCCGGAATCTCCCACCTCGTACGCCGAAACCTGCCGCCTCGCGCGCCGGGACCTGCCACGTCGTACGCCGGAACCTCCCACTTCGCGCGCCAAAACCCGCCACTTCGCGCGCCGGAACCTCCCACTTCGCGCGCCGAAACCTGCCACCTCGCGCGCCCGAACCTGCCACTTCGTGCGTGACGTGGCGTGGAACACGTTGCACTGAGCCGTGACGGTGGTCACCCTTCCGTCGTTGGCAGCGCAGGGAGAGAGGGAGACCCATGAACCAGCGCACCCCCCGCCTGGCCGTCGCGCTCGCCAGCGTGACGGCCGTCGTGTCCACCGCTCTGCTGCTGCCGACGCCGGTGGCCGAGGCCGTCTCCGTGCCACCGACGCGGAATGCGCCAGCAGCGCCCCAGGTCGCCGCCGCCGAGCCCCGGGCGAAGTCGGACCCGGCGCCGTGGCGCCCCCGCGGCGAGCAGTACGACGCCACGGTGTCGACCACCGACATCCCGATCCGGATGGACGACGGCGTGGTGCTCCGCGCCGACCTGGTGCGCCCCGTCCGCGCCGACGGGCAGCCCGTGGGTCGCCGGCTGCCGGTGATCGTCACCATCACCGCCTACAACAAGACGGTGCTGGCGAGTGGCGGTGAGGCCGTGCTCTCCGGCGGTGACAGCAACTATCTCGTGAAGCGCGGCTACGCCCAGCTCACGGTCGACGCCCGCGGCACCGGCACGTCGGAGGGGCGCTGGGCGGCGTTCAGCGCGCGCGAGGGCAAGGACGCCGGCGCGGTGGTCGAGTGGGCGGCCCGCCAGCCGTGGAGCAACGGCAGCGTCGGGATGAGCGGCGCGTCGTACATGGGGATCTCGCAGCTGTTCGCCGCAGCCCACCAGCCGACGGGGCTCAAGGCGATCTTCCCGCAGGTGCCCGCGGCGGACGTGTACCGGGACGTCGTGGCCTCGGGCGGCCAGATCGACGTCGGCTTCATCCCGCTGTGGATGGGGCTGGTCACGGGGACCGGCGTCCTCCCGCCCGCCTACGGCCCGAAGGAGCCGGCGGCCGGCTTCAAGATGCTCACCGACCACCTGGCCGGTGCGACCGGGTTCACCCTGCCGCTGATGCTCCAGGCGATCCTCGGCGGCGACCCGGCCTTCGACGGGCCCTTCTACCGCGAGCGGTCGCCCATCGCCGTGCTCGACAACGTGCGGGTGCCGACCTTCCTCATCGGCGGCGAGTTCGACCTCTTCCAGCGCGGCACGCCGCTGGTCTTCGAGCGGCTCCAGCGCAACGGCGTGCCGACCAGGCTGATCTTCGGGCCGTGGGACCACCTGCAGGGCTCGTCGGGGGCCGAGGTCGGGAAGGCCGGCTACGGCTCGCTCAACGAGCTGCAGCTGCGCTGGTTCGACCACTACCTCAGCGGCCGCGACGGCCGGCTCGACCAGATCGCACCGCTGACCTACTACGAGCAGGGCTCGGGCCGGTGGGTCCGCAAGAACGAGTGGCTGGCGTCCGACCTGGCGGCGAAGAAGTACAGGCTGTCCGGGTCCGCGACCGTCGGCGGCCGGGCCGGCCGGCTGACGAGTACGACGACGCCGGTGACCGGGCGCTCGGTCGTGCCGCCGCTGCCGGTCACCGGGCTGTGCACCCGCTCGGCGAGCCAGTGGACGGCGGGGCTGCCGGCGGCGATCCTCCCCGACCTGCCGTGCTTCCACGACAACCGGCTCAACGACCTCGGCGGTGTCACCTTCGACACTGCCGCGGTACGGCGGCCGATCCGGTTCCAGGGTCCGGTCAACGCGCGGCTCTACGTCTCCAGCCCCACCGGCGACGGAATGCTCTCCGTCGCGATCGAGAGCGTCGCCCCCGACGGCAAGGTCACCCGGCTCACGGGCGGGTGGCAGGTGATCTCCCACCGGGCGCTCGACACGGCGCGGTCGCGCTACCTCGACGGCAAGCTGCTGCAGCCCCACCACCCGTTCACCCGGGCGGCCAAGCGGAACGCCGGCCCGGGACAGGTCGTGCCCGTGGACGTCGAGGTGTTCCCGACCGGCGCGATGGTGCGGAAGGGACACCGGCTGCGGATCTCGGTGCAGGCCTTCGACGTGCCGCACCTGCTCTCGCCGCTGCCCGACCTGCTCGACCAGCTGGTGCCGCTCACCGTGCACACCGGGAAGGCGCATCCCTCGGCGATCACGCTGGCGGTGCGCTGACCGGCGTCGCGCGGCGGCCTGGTCAGGACCGCATGGCGACGCCCTCGCGCCAGTACCCCATGAAGGCGACCTGGCCGCGGTCGAGGCCGAGGTCGTTGACCAGCTTGCGGCGCAGGCCGGTCACCACCTTGGACTCGCCGGCGATCCACGCGTAGAGACCGGCGTACGGCGTGCCGGCCTCGGGCACCGCCGTCGACGCGAGCACCTCGTCGCCGGCGGAGGAGTGCACCGGCGTCTCCCACAGGTTGGGGTCGACCTCGGTGTCGTCGACCGTCGGCAGCGCCTCGGCGGGCGGCGTCGACCCCGTGAGGTGCGCCAGTACGGCGGCATGCAGGTCGACGCCGCGCGGGCGGCCGTTGCGGGGGAGCCAGGTGACCTGCACGCCCGCCGGGGCCGTGACGTCGTCGAGCACGTCGGCGTCGTACGGCACCTCGACGAAGGCGGCCCCGACCGCGTCGGCGGGCAGGTCGCGGAGCACGCCGCGGATGGCCGGCACGGCCGTCTCGTCGCCCACGAGGAGCAGCCGGGTCGCCGTACCGGGGGACCACTCGATGCCGCCGTAGGCGTGCCCGCGCCGGGGAGCCAGGATGACCAGCCGGTCGCCCGGTCGCGCCTGCAGGGCCCAGCGGTTGCCCGGCCCGTCGAGGGGATCCGTGCTCGGGTGGTCGTCCTCGTGGACCACGATGTCGACGACCAGCCGGGTGCCGGCCCCGTCGCCGAGCACGTCGCGGACGGTGTAGGTGCGCATGGAGCCGCGCTCCGCCTCCGGGATCTGCAGCCAGGTGGTCCACCACGACTCGTCCATCCCGGCGAACGACGGCAGCTCGCCGGCGAGGTTGGGGAACACCAGCTTGATCCGCTGGTCGTAGACCGGCCCGTCGACGCCGAACTCGGCCAGTGCCGACCCGCCGAGCTGGACCCGGACGAAGGAGGGTGAGACGCGCTGGACGTCGACCACCTCGACCTCGTCGAGGATCATGGGGAGGCTGGCGACGTACTCGTTCCGGGTGGCGGTCATAAGGGCAGCCTAACCTGACCTAGCGCCGACTGCCGAGCCCCGGGGCAGCGTGCGCCGAGCGGTCGGGCCCGGGGGTCAGATCCGGGTGCGGTGGAAGTTCTGGAACGAGCGCGACGGAGTGGGGCCGCGCTGTCCCTGGTAGCGGGAGCCGTACTTCTCCGAGCCGTACGGGTGCTCGCTCGGCGAGGTCAGCCGGAAGAAGCAGAACTGACCGATCTTCATCCCCGGGTACAGCTTGATCGGCAGGGTGGCGACGTTCGCGAGCTCGAGCGTGACGTGGCCGGAGAAGCCCGGGTCGACGAAGCCGGCGGTCGCATGGGTCAGCAGCCCGAGCCGGCCCAGGGACGACTTGCCCTCGACCCGCGCAGCGACGTCGTCGGGCAGGGTGACGACCTCGTAGGTGCTGCCCAGGACGAACTCGCCGGGGTGGAGGATGAACGGCTCGTCCCCGGTCGTCTCGATCACCCGGGTGAGGTCCGACTGGTCCGCCGCGGGGTCGATCGAGGGGTACTTGTGGTTGTCGAAGACGCGGAAGAAGCGGTCGAGCCGCACGTCGATCGACGACGGCTGGAGCATGGCGGGGTCCCACGGGTCCAGGGCGATCCGCCCCCCGTCGATCTCGGCGAGAATGTCGCGGTCGCTCAGCAGCACGGACGGCACCCTACCTGTCGGCCGGCGCCGGCGACCGCGCGACAATGGCGCGATGAGCACCCCCCAGCCCTTCCAGAGGTACGTCGCGCTCGGCGACTCGTTCACCGAGGGGGTCGGTGACCCCGACCCGAGCCGCCCCAACGGCCTGCGTGGCTGGGCCGACCGGGTCGCGGAGGTCCTGGCCGTGGTGGCGGCGCGCGAGGGGGCCGAGCTCGGCTACGCCAACCTGGCGATCCGGGGCCGCAAGCTCCCCCAGATCATCGACGAGCAGCTGGAGCCCGGGCTGGCGCTCCAGCCGGACCTGGTGACCGTCCACGGCGGCGGCAACGACGTGCTCCGGCCCAAGGTCGACATCGACCGGCTCGCGGCGTCGTACGACGAGGCCGTCGGTCGGCTGCGGGCGGGCGGCGCGCACGTCGTGGTGTTCACCATCGCCGACCCCGGGATCAACCCGGTGTTCCGGATGATCCGCGGTCGCACCGCCGTCTTCAACGAGTGGGTCCGCGAGATCGCCGACAACCACGGCGCCACGCTGGTCGACATGTGGCGGATGCGCGGCTGGAAGGTCGCGGAGGTGATGGACGAGGACCGGCTGCACCTCAACGCCGTCGGCCACCAGGCCATCGCGATCGCCGTACTCGACGCGCTCGGCGTGCCGCACGACCTCGAGCACCTGCCGCCCGCGGAGGTGCCCGTGCTCACTCCGCGCGAGGCGCGCCGCCAGAACCTCGCCTGGGCCCGCACCCACGCGGTGCCGTGGGTGCACCGCCGCGTCACCGGGCGGTCCTCGGGCGACGGGGTGGAGCCGAAGCGACCCGTGCTCAGCCCGATCGGGTAGCATCCTCCACGCTCCGGGAGACCGGCGCATGCGGGCGTAGCTCAGTTGGTAGAGCGCGACCTTCCCAAGGTCGATGTCGCGAGTTCGAGTCTCGTCGCCCGCTCTCATCCGGCCAGGCGTGGGCCGCCCGGGACGCCGGCCGACCGGACGCCCCTAGGCTGCTCGGGTGGACTTCACAGGCTTCCCCGTCGCCGCCCTGGACTTCTACGACGACCTCGAGGTCGACAACACCAAGTCGTTCTGGGAGGCCAACAAGGGTGTGTACGCCGAGCAGGTGCGCGCGCCGATGGTGGCGCTGACCGACGCCCTGGCGAAGGAGTTCGGCGAGGCGAAGGTGTTCCGGCCCTATCGCGACGTGCGGTTCGCGAAGGACAAGACGCCGTACAAGACCCACCAGGGGGCCTTCGTCGGCGTCGGACCGGCGACCGGCTGGTACGTCGAGGTGGCCGCTCCGGGCGTGCGGGTCGGCGGTGGGATCTACGAGGCGTCCGGCGAGCGGCTGCACGCCCTCCGGGAGGCGATGGCCGACGACCGCACGGGGCCGCTGCTCGAGCGGATTCTGCGCGACCTCGAGCGCGCCGGCTTCGAGCTGGGCGGCGAGCGGCTCAAGAGCACGCCGCGGGGCTACGACAAGGACCACCCGCGCATCGAGCTGCTGCGGATGCGGACCGTGCTGGGCATGCGGTCCTACGGCTTCGAGCCGGTCATCCACACTGCCGAGCTGGTCGACCGGGTGCGCGCCGACTGGCGCAGGCTGCGCCCGCTGGTCGGCTGGATCGCCGAGGCGACCGGCTGACTGCCGTCGTACCTGATCTGCGGGTGGGTGGGTCGTCGTACCTGACCTGTGCGTTGGTCCTGAGCGGCAGACCCAACGCATTCCTCAGGTACGACGCCCGGCCGCGCCGGCCTCAGCCCTTGGTGAAGCTGGCCATGGTCCGCTCGGGCTCCCAGAACGCCTTCATCGACTTCACTCGGCCGTCGTCGTCGACGACGTAGACCATGATCAGGTCGGTCACGGTGGAGGAGCCGTCGGGGAACGAGGTGCGGATCCGGCCGATGTTGGCGCAGGTGTTGGACTCGGGATTGGCGAAGGAGTCCTCGATGGTGAACTCGAACCTGTCGATCGGCGCGATCGCCTTCTCCCAGAACGCCGAGATGCCCTCGTGGCCGTGGTGGCCGGTGCCCTCGGGATCGAACATGGATCGTCCCACCGGGTCCTCGAGCACGCAGTCCTCGGCATAGACGGTCAGCCACTCGGCGAGGTCGCCCTTGGCGACGGCGGAGTAGGAGCGCTGGGAGGCGGCCCGTGCCGGATGCGGGTCGTCGGGCGCGTTCCAGACGATGGCGTCGGAGGTGATCATGCTGGCATCGTAGGGCGGATCTAGAACGTGTTCTAGGGTGCGGCCACCTTGCGCGGCCCGCCCTTCCCTTTCACCTCGTGCGCCGAATCCCGCCACTTCGCGCGCCATATCCCGCCACCTCGTGCGCCGAATCCCGCCACTTCGCGCGCCATATCCCGCCACTTCGCGCGCCGAATCCCCCCACCTCGTGCGCTGCGGGCGGGCTTTCGCGGGGGCGTCACGCCGGGTTCACCGGCTGCTCACCGGCGCGGGTCACGGTGGGGGCATGGCGAAGAAGCGGAAGGTGTGGCTTCACGTCGGGGTGACCGGTGCCGGGGACGTCCTCGAGGCGGCCCTGGCCCACCACCACGACGCCCTGGTCGAGCTGGGGGTCGCGTCGGTCGCGCGGACGACGGCCGAGGGGTTCTGCGCGGCGGTGGAGGTGATGCGGACCCACAAGGAGTGGGGACTGCGTCGCTCCGACGTCGAGGGGGAGTGGGCCCGGCTGGTCCGCCGCGCGGAGAAGTCGCGCGCCGACCTCGCGTTCAGCCAGCCACTGCTCTCGGCCGCCACCCCCGAGCAGATCGACCTCCTCGTCGACGCGCTGACCGGCCACCAGGTGCACGTGGTGGTCACGACCGGCGCGGACGACGAGGCGGACACCGTCGAGCGCTGGGGCCGCGCGGTGCGCAAGCCCGAGCGGCTGCACGTGATCGAGACCGACGGCATGGACCAGGCCGACGTGTGGAAGGCCTTCGGCAAGCTGGTCGGGTTCGGTACGGCGTCGCTGCGCCTCGACGCCGTGCCCCGGCCGGTGCCGGCGTGCCAGTCGCTGCCGGAGGCCATGCGGGAGCTGGAGCGGCTGGCGCGCCGGACCGCGTCGCTGGAGGTCCGGCTCGAGGAGCTGGACCGCAAACGCCGCAAGCTCAAGCGCCGGCTGCGCCAGGCCGCCTGACCGCTCCGCCGACCGCCGGGATCACCCCACGTTCACCGTGAGCGGCGCGGCCTCGCTGTCGGCATGCCCGGGCACGCCGACCATCGCGACCGTCCAGGTCCCGGTGCTGCGCGGATAGACCCGCAGCGCGTAGGTCCCGGTCGCCGTGGTCGTGGCGTAGCCGACCACCGTGGACGTGCTGGCGCCGCTCGCCCGGAACAGCACCCGGACCCGCAGCCTCGGTGCCGGCTCGGTGGTTCCCTGGTAGGTGCGGGTGACCGAGCCGGACAGGGTGAGCGCGGCACCCGGGGACACCGAGGCGGCCGACGCCCGCGAGGTCACCGTCGTGCTCCAGGTGCCGGCCGTCACGGCGCCGAGGTCGACGCTCGCCGCGGGCTGCCCGGCCGCGCCGGCGTAGCGCACCGAGAGCGCCCCGCTGAGCCGGAGCGGCACCGCGGCGACGTACGTGCCGTCGGTGGCGGTCGTGGCCGCCCCGACGCGGACCGGCGCCTTGCCGGGGACGGTCACGAAGACGCCGACCGACCTGCGCGACAGCGCGGTCACGATGGTGCCGGCGACCCGCTCCAGCCTGCCGGTGACGCGCACCGTGCCGCCGTAGCCGACGTCGGTCCGGTCGGCGGCGGCCGTCAGGGTGGTCTGCGGCAGCGAGACCGTCACCTGGCCCGCCGCGGCGGTGGCGGCGAGGTAGCCCGTGGAGGCCGCCAGGGCGACGGAGACGGTCCCGGACGCGGTCGGCCGGGTCACCAGCGAGTACGACCCGTCGGCGGCCGTGCGCACCGTGCCGAGGGCCAGCACCTTCCCGGCGGGCGTGGTGAGCCGCACCGTCAGGGAGAGCCCACCGGCGACCACGCTCGCGCCGCCGGCGGTGGCGGTGAGCCGGCCGGACACGGTGACCGGGTCGGCGTAGAAGACCGACGTCCGGTCGGTGGTCGCGGTCAGTGCCGTCGCGCACCGCGTCGGTACGGCGACCAGCGAGGTCGGCGTGGCGGCGGCGTACACCTTGCCGGCCGCGGTCCGGCCGCGGTAGGTCGTCGACACCTTGACGATCTGCTTGGACGTGGCCACGCCGTCGGCGCCGGTGAGCGGCGCGCCGGCACTGGTGGGCGACGTCATCGTCGCGGTCTGCTTGGTCAGCGCGGTCGACAGTCCCTTCACGGGCTGGCCGCTGGCGACGTCGACCACCGTGGCCGTGAGCGGGAACCCGGCGCCCGTGCAGACGTTGGCGGTGCCGCCGTCCGCCGGCGCCTGTCCGGCGGCGCCGAGGCGCAGCGTCACCGGCCGGGCGGTCCCGGTCGCGAAGGTCAGCGGGCTGGTCACCGTCTTGGTGGCGCCCGAGGAGTCGACGAGGGTCGCGGTGACCGTGGTGGGCAGCGCGGCCGCCGCCGAGCAGGTCACGTCGGTCTGCAGCTCGGTGGGGGCGCTGAACGAGCAGTCGGCCCGCGCCGACTTCCACCGGACCGAGGTGACGGTGCGGCCGGCCGGCAGCGACGGCGCCACCGACGCCTGGGTCGCCAGGCCGGGCACCGCCGGGTTGTTCACGGCGATGGTCGCGCCGAGCACCGTCGGTGTGCCCGGGGTCCCGCCGCCGGACCCGTCGCCGCCGCCGATGAGGAAGCGGGAGTCGGCGGCGTTCCAGTGGCCGTCGAGCCAGCTGCCGGGGTCGGCGAAGGTCGAGAAGTAGTCGTCGTTGTTGCAGTCGAGGAGGTACTCCTGCTGCGGCGCGCAGATCTGCTGCATCGCGAAGCCACCGCCGTCGGCGTAGCACATGGTGTCCGACTCGTCCCAGCAGTGGCCGGCGCGGGTGCCGTGCGGCGCCGTGCTCATCACGCCGCCGAGGGTGTGCAGGAGCTCGTGGGCCTCGACGGAGTGCTGGGCCGCCCCGTCGCCGAACCCCCAGCAGCCCGCGTCGATCCGGGCGTACTGCGCGTAGCTCCCGTTGTTCGGGTTGGCCTGCGTCTCGCCGTCGTTGGGATACATCGAGGCGACGCCGCAGAGCACCGTCGCGTCGGTCCACATCAGGTACTTGCGGGCCGGGTCGGTGTAGCCGAGCGCCTGCACCGCGGAGATGGTGGCGTTGAAGGAGCTCATCGAGCCGGCGGGCACCGTCACGTTGAGCACCTTGGCCAGGCAGGTGCTGCCGTCGGTCTGGGTGACGAACCGGACGCGGCGCACGCCTCCGGTCAGCGCGGCGGAGCGGTTCACCACGTCGTCGACCCCGGCCGCCCACAGTTGGAGGCTGGACTGGAGGGCGGCGAACCGGTTGGTCTTCCCCGCCTCGACGACGTACATGGCCTGGGTCCGGTAGCCGCTGGTCCCGTCGCCCTCGCAGGTCACGGCGGGGGAGGTGGCCGCGGCCGTGGTCGGTGCGGGCACGCCGAGGTCCTCGGCCGCCGCGTAGGCCGCCTCGCTGCCGCCCTCCCGTGCGCGGAGCTCGGTCGTGCTGACCGGCTCGGTGGGGTCGACGCCGGGTGGCGCCTCGTCGACGTGCGCGCAGGCTCCGGGCAGCACCAGCGCGAGGTCGGGTCCCTCCGCGCAGCGCTCGGGATAGGTCGGCGAGTCCGACAGGGTCAGCCCCGCCGGTACGACGATGAGGATCCCGAGCGCGAACGAGACGAGCATGCGGCGCAACGCCATCTGCGTCACCTTCCTGGCAACGGGCCATCCGGGCGTCCTGCTCCGGCGGGTCCCCGCGGGACCCACGGCCGATGTCCCGACGTTCGGCCCCGCGCCGCGCTGCCTGAGGCACCCGCGCAGAGTCAGGCGGGGGTCCCAGCGGTCAGTGCGGCTGCCAGGCGTCCTCGTCGGCGGTGCGGGAGGTGACCGCGTCGGGCAGACGCCCGTCGGCGAGGTCCTGGATGGTGACGTCCTCGAACACCTCGCGCAGCGCCCGCCGCGCGGCGATCCAGACGTGCTGCAGCACCTCGGCGCTCTCGTTGTAGCTGACCGACTCCGGGCGCAGGCCGTAGACGGAGACCAGCGGCCCGTCCGCGGCCCGGATGACGTCGGCGACCGACACCGCGTCGGCCGGGCGCGCCATCCGCCATCCGCCGGCCTGGCCGCGCTGGGACAGCACGATGCCGGCGCGGCGAAGGTCGGCGAGGATGGCCTGGAGGAAGCCGTGCGGGATCTCCTGGAGCCGGCCGAGCTCCTCGGCGCTGATCGCCTTCGCGTCGGGCCGGCTCGCCATCGCGATCAGCGCGCGGAGCGCGTAGTCGGACTTGGCGGAGACTCGCATGGGTCCAGTGTCTCAGACGAGTCGATCGACTCACTCGACCTAGGTGCGCGTGCTCTGCCGGGTGTGAGGGATCCCCTCCGCCGTCTGCTTGCAGCGGCTAGCACCCCGCCGTATGATTAAGTTACCGACGAGTAGCACACAGCCGCGCTCGTCCCGGTCCGGCAACCTAGGAAGCGGTGGAACAGTGAGCCACTACAAGAGCAACCTGCGCGACATCGAGTTCAACCTGTTCGAGCTCTTCAACGTGCAGGAGTACCTCGGCACCGGCATCTACGAGGAGATGGACGCGGACACCGCCCGCGAGATCCTCGCCGAGGTCGAGCGGGTCGCGCGCGAGGACCTCGCCGCGTCGTTCGTCGACTCCGACCGCAACCCGCCCGTCTTCGACCCGAAGACCAACACCGCGCCGCTCCCCGAGTCGTTCAAGAAGTCCTACGACACCTGGATGGAGTCCGGCTTCTGGGCGCTCGGCCTCCCGGAGGAGATCGGCGGCACCACGGCGCCGCCGTCCCTGGTGTGGACGACCGGCGAGATGGTGCTCGGCGCGCACGCCCCGATCTGGATGTACTGCACCGGCCCCTCGATGGGCTCGGTCGTGTTCAAGAACGCCAACGGCGTGGAGCGCGACATCAAGATCTCCAAGATCATGGTCGAGCGCCAGTGGGGCGCCACCATGGTGCTCACCGAGCCCGACGCGGGCTCCGACGTGGGCGCCGGCAAGACCTTCGCCACGCCCAACGAGGACGGCACCTGGAACATCTCCGGCGTCAAGCGCTTCATCACCAGCGCCGAGTCGGACCTCCAGGAGAACATCATGCACCTGGTGCTGGCCCGCCCGAAGGGCGTCGAGGGCGCCGGCGGCCCCGGCACCAAGGGCCTCTCGCTCTTCCTCGTGCCGAAGTACCACTTCGACGTCGAGACCGGTGAGCTCACCGGTGAGCGCAACGGCGTCTACGTGACCAACGTGGAGCACAAGATGGGCATCAAGGTGTCCAACACCTGCGAGCTCACCTTCGGCGACCCCCAGGTCGGTGGCGGCGAGCCGGCCCGCGGCTGGCTGCTCGGCGAGGTCCACGACGGCATCCGCCAGATGTTCGACGTCATCGAGAACGCCCGGATGATGGTCGGCACCAAGGCCATCGCCACCCTCTCCAGCGGCTACCTCAACGCCCTCGAGTACGCCAAGGAGCGCGTCCAGGGCGCCGACCTCACCCAGTCGGCCGACAAGACCGCCCCGCGCGTCACCATCACCCACCACCCCGACGTGCGTCGCTCGCTGATGACGCAGAAGGCGTTCGCCGAGGCGATGCGCTCGCTGGTCGTCTACACCGCGACCTGGCAGGACAAGGTCCAACTGGCCAAGGCCGGCGGCGAGCACGACAAGCTGGCCGAGGCGGTCAACGACCTGCTGCTGCCGATCGTGAAGGGCTACGGCTCCGAGCGCTCGTGGGTGCTCCTCGGCACCGAGTCGCTGCAGACCTTCGGTGGCTCCGGCTTCCTCCAGGAGTACCCCGTCGAGCAGTACGTCCGCGACGCCAAGATCGACACCCTCTACGAGGGCACGACCGCGATCCAGGGCCAGGACTTCTTCTTCCGCAAGATCGTCAAGGACCAGGGCAAGGCGCTGGGCCACCTCGCCGGCGAGATCAAGGCGTTCATCGAGGCGGAGGCCGGCAACGGTCGCCTCAAGAACGAGCGCGAGCTGCTCGCCACCGCCCTCGCCGACGCCGAGGCGATGGTCGGGATGATGATCAACGACCTGATGTCGGCGCAGGAGGAGATCCGCAACATCTACAAGGTCGGGCTCAACACCACCCGCCTGCTGATGGCGCTGGGCGACGTGGTCTGCGGCTGGCTGCTGCTGCGCGGTGCCGAGGTCGCGCTGGAGAAGCTGTCCTCCGACGCGGGTGCCGACAAGGCCTTCTACGAGGGCAAGATCGCCGCGGCGCAGTGGTTCGCGCAGCTCAACCTCCCGCGGGTCTCGGCCGAGCTCCGGATCGCCGAGGCGACCGACCTCGCGGTGATGGATCTCGACGAGGCGGCGTTCTGACCACGGGCTGACCCCGGCTGAGACGCACGACGGCCGCTCCGGTGCTCCGGAGCGGCCGTCGTCGTACGTCGGCGGGGGACACGCCGGCGATCGGGGATCGGTGATCGACGGGCGCCGCCGTCGCGGGCGACCTACCCTGCCCGGGTGACCCATTCCGGCGCCCGGCGCGCCCTGCTCGCCGCCCTGCTGCTCGGACTGGTGGCGGCGCTGCCGGGTCCGCCGTCGGCGGGCGCCGCGCAGGTCGCCGTCGACCGTCCCCGGCCGCTGCTGTGGTCAGGCGCGGTGGGCGATCCGAGCGTGGTCCGTGTCGGCGACCGCCGGGTCGTGGTCGCCACCGGGCCCGACGTCACCCGCGCCTACAAGGACCCGGGGCGCGGCTGGCGCTGGACGGGTCAGGCGCTGGCCCGCCGCCCCGCTTGGGCACGTGCCCGGGGCGACATCTGGGCCGCGGACCTCGCCCGCATCGGGACCCGCTGGGTCATGTACTACTCCGTGCCGGTGGCCGGTCTCGGCCGCCACGGCAGGTGCATCGGCGTCGCCGTGGCCCGCCGCGCGCTCGACGCCTTCCGTCCGGTCGGGACCCGGCCGCTGGTGTGCCCGGCCCGTGCCGACACGCCGCGGGCCGCCGACGCCATCCACGCGCCCGGGCTCCCGCGCACCGGCGCGATCGACCCGTCGTACTTCACGCAGGGAGGGCGGCGCTACCTGCTCTACAAGACCGACGGCGTGCCCTCGTCGATCCGGCTGCTGCCGCTGAGCAGCGGCGGCCTGCACGTGCGGCGCAGCGCGGACCCCGACCGGCCGAGCCGTGAGCTCGTGCGCTCGGACGGGGTGATCGAGAACCCGGTGCTGCTGCGGCGGGACGCCGACTACTACCTGTTCACCTCCGAGGGCGACTTCGCCCGGTGCAGCTACCGTCAGATGTGGCGCCGCTCGACGTCGCTGACGGCGTGGGACGGCGTCCCGGGCGGCTACCTGCTGACCCGGCACCGCACCGGGGGCCTGTGCGGTCCCGCGGGTGGCGACGTGCTGGTCGACGGCAGCTCCACGACGATCTACTTCCACGGCTGGGTGCGCACCGGGACGACGACGCCGCCGGGCCGCAGCTTCTGGGCGTGGGAGGGCAAGACCGATGCCATCCGGGCGCTCTACGCCGCCCGGCTCCGGTTCCCCGGCAAGGTGCCGACCGTCGCCCGCTACCTGGGCTGAGTCGTCGTCGACCGGCGGGCCGGCCCCGGGCCGGCGCGCGCACCCGGTGGGGTTGCCGCGCGGGGCCGGCGGGTAGGAAGGTGCCGTGACTCAGCCTCCCGACCAGCCCCCGAACCACAGCGGCTCCGGCGAGCATCGCGGGTTCCGCCCGCCGGCGGCCGGCCCCACGGCTCCCTATCCCGGCGGGGGCGGGTACCCGCCGTACGGCGGTGCTCCTGGGGCTCCCGGCTCCCACGGGCCCGCGCCGTCGCCGTACCAGCCACCGAGGGGCAGCACCGGCAGGACGGTCGCCATCGTGGTCTCCGTCGTGGTCGTCGTCCTGCTCGCCATCTGCGGCGGCGTCGTCGGACTGGTGGTGTGGGCGGTGAACAACGTCGGCGACGCCCTCGACGAGTACGACCCCGAGCGCGCCGGCGGACGGGACAACCCGATCAGCGTGGAGGTGGGGGAGGCCTTCGAGATCGACGGGGTCGAGTACGCCGACGGCTGGCGGGTCCAGCCGTCGACGGACACCGCCTCGGGCACCACGATCGTCGGCCTCCGTGGCGAGAACGACCGGGACGACGGGTCGAGCGAGACCGTCTACCTCAACTTCACCTTCGTCGGGGACGGTGACACCGAGGTCGGGCGCGTCACCTGCACGTCGAGCGGTTTCATCGCGCACGGCAACACCGAGGAGCTGGAGTGCCAGGGGTACGACGAGATCCCCGAGTCCTTCGACCACATCGAGGTCGCGGCCTCGCTCTGAGCGCACGAGCCCCTACCATCGGCGACATGAGCGACCGCGAGCTGCTGGCCGGCTACGTCGAGACCTGGTGGTCGGCCGTGAACGACCTCGTCGCACTCCTGGAGGAGCTGTCGCCCGACGACTGGACGAGGGCCACCGACCTGCCCGGGTGGGACGTGAAGGCGGTCGCCTCGCACACGGCGCACCTGGAGTCGGTGCTCGCCGGCGCGGGCGAGGAGACCGCCGACGTGGGGGAGCCCGCCCACGTGACGACGCTGATGGGCGCCTACACCGAGATCGGCGTGGTCAACCGTCGCGACCGGGCGCCTGCGGAGATTCTCGACGAGATCCGCACCGCGACGGCGAAGCGGTACGCCGCTCTGCAGGCCGACATGCCCACCGACGGCAGCGCGAAGCCGGACGTCGTCTTCGGCGGCGTGCCGTGGGACTGGCGCACCCTCCTGCGCAACCGTCCGCTCGACGTGTGGATGCACGAGCAGGACGTACGACGGGCCACCGACCGCCCGGGCGGCATGGACACGCCCGCGGCCCAGCACACGGTCGACTACATGTGCGAGGCGTTCGGCTACGTCGTCGGCAAGCGCGTCGCGCCGCCCGCCGGCACCACGGCGGTGCTGTCGGTGGAGGGGAGCACGCCGGTCGCGGTGGAGGTCGGCGAGGATCGCCGCGCGCGCCGGCTCACGGTGGAGCCGGACGCCCCCACCGTGCGGGTGGTGATGGACCGCGCCAGCTATGTCGTGGTCGCCGGCGGCCGCCGCGCGCCCGAGCCCGGCTCGATCACCCTCGAGGGCGATCGGGAGCTGGGCCAGCAGATCCTCGACCAGCTCGCCACCACCCCCTGAGGCCCACCATGAACTGGAACGTCGCAGACCTGCCCGACCAGACCGGCAGGACCGTCGTCGTGACCGGCCCGACCCTCGGCGGTCTCGGTCACCACACCGCCCTCGAGCTGGCCCGCCACGGCGCGCGCGTCGTGCTCGCCGGGCGCAATCCGGAGAAGGTCGCGCAGACCGTCGCGGCGATCACCGACGAGGTGCCGAAGGCGGAGCTCGAGACGCTCCACCTCGACCTCGCCAGCCTGGCGTCGGTGCGCCACGCGGCGGCCGCGGCCGCGCGGATCGGCGCGATCGACGTGCTGGTCAACAACGCGGGCGTGATGGGGACGGCGTACTCCCGGACGGCCGACGGCCTCGAGCTGCAGATGGCCACCAACCACTTCGGCCCCTTCCTGCTGACCGGCCTGCTGCTGCCCCAGCTCGTGCAGAGTGCGGACGGCCGGGTGGTGACCGTCTCCTCGATGTTCCACAACTGGGCGGGCAAGGCGCCGCTGGGGGACCCGCGCGAGCAGACCGGCCGCTACAGCAGGTGGCGGGTCTACGGACAGACCAAGCTGGCCAACCTGCTCTTCACCGCAGAGCTCGACCGTCGCCTCCGCGAGGCGCAGCTGCCGGTCACCGCGCTCGCTGCCCACCCGGGCTTCGCCGGCACCCACCTCGCCGCCAACGGCCAGTACGGGCGGGCGTCGGGTGGCATCGCCTCGGTCCTCGACGCGGGCATCCGGCTCGTCTCCCAGTCCGCGGCGGCGGGAGCGTGGCCGACCCTGATGGCGGCGACCGACGACCTCCCGGGCAACACCTTCGTCGGCCCCAGCGGTCTGCAGCAGATGGCCGGGACGCCTCGGGTGGTGGGCCGCAGCAGGCTGGCGCGCGACGAGGCCTCAGCGCGCCGGCTGTGGGAGATCAGCGAAGAGGTCGTGGACCTGCGCTATCCCTGAGCCCTCGGTGGGCTGGGCCTGAGCCGTCTCGGGCCGTCGCCCGGCCGACTCGGTGCGGCCACACCACCGCCGTGGGAGCCGGTGCCGCGATTCCGCTCAGGACGGGCCTCGCGGTGCCGATCAGGACCAGGACGTGTTGGTGCGGCCCGCCGATCCGGCGGCCGAGCAGCCAGGGCGTCGGTCGTCCGACCACCGTCGCCGCCCCGATGGTGCCCGACAGAAGAGTGGATCCCCCCATGAGCTCTCGCTCGAACCGGCTGAAGATGGCCGTCGCCTCGCTGCTCACCGCAGTGGCCTCCGTCGCGGCCGCGCCGATGCTCGGCGCCCCCGCACCCACCGCCGCGCACGTCCCCGCGGTCGCCCACGTCGCGAGCGACGCGGACACCCGCGCAGGCACCCAGCCGGTGCTCGTCACCGGCTCCCGCGCCGCCGTGCGGGACGGGCAGGCGCTGGTCCGGGAGGCCGACGGCTTCGTGAGCCTGCCCCTGATCGGTGGCTTCGCGGCAGAGGTCACCCGTCAGCAGGCCGACGCCCTCGTCGGGCAGGGCCTCCGGGTGTCGCCCAACGCGCCCGTCGCCGTCACCGACGCGGACTGGGGAGCCGACAGCCACGTGGCGTCCGCGATCTACCCGCAGGTCGACGGAGCCCCGAGCGCCTGGGCGGCCGGACTCGACGGCAAGGGCGTCGGCGTCGCCGTGGTCGACACCGGCATCAGCAACACCGGAGACCTCGACGGCAAGGTCGTCGCCGGTCGTGACTTCTCCGGGGAGGGCGACCACACCGCCGACAGCTTCGGCCACGGCACGTTCGTCAGCGGCATCATCGCCGGCTCGGGCTCCGCCTCCGGCGGGGCCGTCAAGGGCGTCGCGCCCGGGGTGCACCTGGTCTCCCTCAAGGTGGCCGGCGCCGACGGCTCCAGCGACGTGATCCGGGTGATCTCGGCGATCCAGTGGGCGGTCAACAACGCCCAGAAGCACAACATCCGGGTCCTCAACCTCTCGCTGGGCACCGACTCGACGCAGAGCTGGCGGATCGACCCGCTCAACGCCGCGGTCGAGGGCGCGTGGCGTGCCGGTCTGGTCGTCACCGTCGCGGCCGGCAACTCCGGCGCCGCCGGGATCGCCAAGCCGGGCGACGACCCGTACGTCGTCACGGTGGGCTCCACCGACGACGCGACCACCCTCGACCCCGGCGACGACGCGGTCGCCTCGTTCTCCTCCACCGGCCCGACGGTCGACAACGTGGCGAAGCCCGACCTGGTCGCGCCGGGCGCCCACGTGGTCGCCGCTCGCGCGTCCGGGTCGACGGTCGACACCGCCTTCCCGTCCGCACGGGTGGAGCCGGCGTACTTCCGCGGGTCGGGGACGTCGTTCTCCGCGCCGCAGGTGGCCGCCGCCGCCGCGCTGCTGCTCCAGCAGCGCCCGGGGCTGACCAACAACGAGGTCAAGGCGCTGCTGACGACCAGCGCCTCCGCTCTGCCGGACGTGCCGGCCACCGCCCAGGGGGCGGGCGTGCTGGACATCCGCGCGCTGCTCGCCGCTCCCACGGGCCCGGTCGCCAACCAGGGCTTGGCGCGCTCCGACGGCTCCGGGTCGCCGTTCAAGTCGGAGGGCTCCCTGGTGCATGCCGGACCTCCGCCGTCGGACAAGGTGGCATGGAGCGCGGCTCCGTGGCAGAACGCCGCGTGGACGTCGGCCGCGTGGAACAACGCGGCGTGGAACTCCGCGAGCTGGAACAGCGCTGCCTGGAGCTCCGCGCCCTGGCAGGCCCAGGCCGGGACCACCTCCGCGGCCTGGAACGCCTACCGCTGGGCGAGCGCCGCCTGGAACGGCTATGCCTGGCACTCGGCCGCGTGGAACAGCGCCGCGTGGAACTCCGCGGCCTGGAACTCGACCAGCTGGAACTCGGCCGCGTGGAACAGCGCCGCCTGGAACTCGGCCGCGTGGAACGCCGGTGGCTGGGCGTCGACCGGGTTCTGGTCGGCGGCCTGGAACTGATCCGATGGAGCCACACGCGCCCGGCCCGGACGCGGAGGAGGCGTGCCCGCCGCCGTCACCCGCCAGGCGCCGGGTCCTCCCGCCCGGGGGTGTGACCGCGGTCTGCCTCGCCGTGGCGGCCGCCGCCGTGGCGGCGACCGTCGTCGCAGCCGTGGCCGGGGGCACGCCGGTCCTCGCCCATCCCGTCGTGTTCCTCGTGCTGACGGCACTGCTCGTGTACACCCACCTGCGCCCCACCCGCCTCGTGCACCGGCACGGCAGCGTGGAGTCCGATCACCTGGACGAGGCGCTGGTGCCGCCCATGATCCTCATGCTGGGCCCGGTCGAGGTGGCGCTCGCCGTGGCGGTCGCCGCGGTCGCCGGCAACCTCGCCGCCCGGCGTGCCCCGCTGAAGACCGCCTTCAACGTCGGTCAGACGGTGCTGGCGGGCCTCGCCGGCTATGCCGCGGCCGCACTCATCACGTCCGACACCGCAGCTCCCCTCAGCCCGGCCGCGATCGTCGCCTGTGGCGTCGGCGGCCTGGTGTTCGCGCTGGTGTCCTCGGCCGCGGTGGCCGGCATCGTGCGGCTCGCGGTCGGGGAGCCCGTGCTCGCGAGCCTGCGGGACCAGTGGCGCGCGAGAGGGCTCGCGTCCTTCGGTGCCCTGCTCCTTGGGGTGGTCGCCGGCGTGGCCGTCCGGGAGCACCCGGAGGCCGCCCTGCCGGCGATCGCGCTCGGCTGGACGATCGAGGCGGCCTACGGTGCCGTCGTCGTGCAGCGGCAGGGACGCCTCGCCGCCGAGGAGCTGCAGCGGGGCGTGGTGGCGCTGCGCCGGTCCGGCGACCCGGACGCCGTGCGCAGCCACCTCCTCACCGCAGCCAGGGACGTCCTCCACGCCGGCACGGCGTCGTACGTCGCCCGGCGGGAGCCCGGCGCCCCCGGCCAGCTGCGCGTCGCGATCGACGACGAGACCGACCTGCTGGTCGACGACCGGGTCGGCGGCGGCTCCTGGCTCGCCACGGAGCGCGACGCCCTCACCACGCTCGCCAGCGTCGGTGCCGAGGCGCTGCGGAGCGCCGAGCTGCTCGCCCACCTCACCGCGATCACCGACGCGCAGTCCGAGGGCGTGCTGGCGCTCGACGCCGGCGGTGTGATCACCTTCGCCAACCCGGCGGCGTGTGCGCTGCTCGGACACCGCTCCGACCTCGTGGGCCGGAGCGCCCCGGACGTCTTCTCGGTCGAGCGGGCGGGCGGCGTCCTGAGCCTCCCCGAGCTGTCCAGCTCGGTCGAGCCGGTCCGCGACGACGACGCGGTGCTGCGGATCGGGGAGCGCCGGGTGCCGGTGGCCCTCACCGCCAGCGGGTTGGCCGCACCGCAGGCGGGAGCCGTGCTGGTGGTGCACGACATCACCGAGCGCAAGGTGTTCGAGGAGAAGCTGTCCTTCCTCGCCTTCCACGACCCGCTCACCGGCCTGCCGAACCGACGGCTCTTCCAGGACCGGGTCGAGCACGCGCTCGTCAGGTCCCAGCGGAACCCCGCCCGCCACGCGCTGCTGATGCTCGACCTCGACCGCTTCAAGCTGGTCAACGACTCCTACGGGCACCCGGTCGGCGACGACCTGCTCGTCCACGTCGCCGCGCTGCTGCGCCGCAACCTGAGGCCCGAGGACACCTGCGCTCGGCTGGGCGGCGACGAGTTCGCCATCCTGTTGGAGGACGTCGCCGACGCGCGGCACGCCGTCTCGGTCGCGGAGCGGATCCTGGCCGATGCCGCGTCCGGCGCCGTCATCGGTGACCACGAGGTGTTCATCAGCGCGTCGATCGGGATCGCGACCACCGATCACGGCGGCTCCCGAGAGGCCCTCGTCGCAGCCGCCGACCGGGCGATGTACGCCGCCAAGGCGGCGGGCAAGGGCACCTATCGGCTGTTCGCCCCCGAGTCCGGCGAGGACCCGCGGGCCCGGCTGGAGCTGGAGGCCGCGCTGCGCCGGGCGCTCGACGACGGCGAGTTCGAGCTCCACTACCAGCCGGTGGTCGACACCGTGAGCGGCGAGACCGTCGGCGCCGAGGCGCTGGTGCGCTGGAACGCGGCGGGCGGCGTCGTCCCGCCGCTGGACTTCATCCCCGTGGCCGAGGAGACGGGCCTGATCGTCCGGCTCGACGCCTGGGTGCTGGAGGAGGCCTGCCGGCAGACCCGGGCGTGGACCCTCGCCCACCCGGACCGGCCGCCGCTGAGGATCAACGTGAACCTGTCCGCGCTCCAGTTCAGCCGGTCGAACGTGGTCGCCGAGGTCGCCGACGTCCTCCGCCGGACGGGGCTCCCGCCTGCTCAGCTGTGCCTGGAGATCACCGAGACCGCGATGATGGCCGACACCGAGCTGACCATCAGCACCCTGCTCGGGCTGAAGGCGCTGGGCCTGAGGATGGCGATCGACGACTTCGGCACCGGCTACTCCTCGCTGTCCTACCTCAAGCGCTTCCCGGTCGACGTCGTCAAGATCGACCGGGCGTTCACCGCGGGCCTGGGCCAGAACCTGGTCGACTCGGAGATCCTCGCCGCCGTCGTCCGCCTCGCGGCCGCCTGCGAGATCGCGGTGGTCGCCGAGGGAGTGGAGACCCCCGCGCAGCGCGGCGCCCTGGCCGAGCTGGGGTGCCCCTTGATCCAGGGCTACCTGATCGCGCGGCCGCAGCCGGCCGAACTCTTCGCCGACCGGTGGCTGGACCGGCCGCCGTTGCAGCCGCAGCCTGCGTGAGGCGCCGCGGCGCGGGTGCCCGACGAGAGGCTCCGCGCCGTCCTCGACGCGACGTCCGATTGCCGCGAGAAGGCGCCGCGGATCCCTGGTGCGATGGGGTGTCGAGCCGCCCGAGCGGGCGGCCGACACCGTGCGAAAGGCACCCAGATGAAGATCGCTCTCGTCACCGGCGCCAACCGGGGCATCGGCCTGGCCTCGGCCCGCCGGCTCGCCCGCGACTGCGGCCACGTCGTCGTCGCGGCCCGCAAGGCCGATGCGGCGGAGGAGGCGGCGGACCGGCTGCGCCGTGAGGGGTACGCCGTCAGCGGCCTGGCCATGGACGTCACCGACTCCGCAGCGGTGCGCCTGGCCGCGGAGGAGGTGTCCCGGCGGTTCGGGCACCTCGACGTGCTGGTGAACAACGCCGGCATCCTCCCCGAGGCGACGAACCCGGCGCCACGGGAGGTGCTGGACCTCGCGATGTTCGAGCAGACCTACGCCACCAACGTGCTGGGCGCCGTGGCGGTGACGGAGGCGTTCCTTCCCCTGCTGCGCGCGAGTGCCGCAGGCAGGATCGTCAACGTCTCGAGCAGCGTCGGCTCGCTCGCCCACCAGACCGACCCCGAGTCGCCGTGGTTCGCCATGGTGGTGCCGGCCTACCAGTCCTCGAAGGCGGCGTTGAACGCGGTGACCGTCGTGCTGGCCAAGGCGCTCGCCGACACGCCGATCAAGGTGACCGCGGTGTGCCCGGGCTGGGTGCAGACCGACCTCGCGCCGGGCAACCGGGAGCAGGCGCCGACCACGCCGGAGGAGGCGGCCGAGGTGGTGCATCGCGCCGCGACGCTCGGAGCCGACGAGTCGTCCGGCACCTTCATCGACGCGGCGGGCCCGGTGCCCTGGTGACCCGGTCGAGCGGGCCGGTGGCTCACCGCGAGCGGCCAGCGGTCAGCTGACCTTCTCCACGAGCAGGTCGGCGACGGCCCGCTGCTCCTCCGCGTACGGGTGGTACGGCGTCGCCGGCCGCTCCGGCTTCGCGCCCGCGACCCACGGCTCCACGGCGCAGATGTCGTGCCCGTCGGTCGCCGACCACACGTCGACGTACTCGGCGCGGGTGCGGTCGGCCGCCTCCTTCATCGCCAGTGTGAGCTGGCGGATGATCTCGTGGGCGAACGGCACGTCCCCCTCGGCGAGCGGCAGGCGGTCACAGGTGCCGCTCGCCGGGAAGATCTGCGGATAGCCCACCACGACGATCCGTGCCTCCGGCGCCCGCTCGCGGATCTCGCCGAGCACGTCGACGATCCGCTCCTCGATGGCGTCGAGCACCTCGGCGGTGCGCCCGTTGCTGACCTGGCTGAGCTCCTGGCACGGCGCGCCGTCGGGGTTCTCCCGCGCGAGGCGCACGCACGTGGTGACCAGGTTGCCGAAGACTCCGGAGTCGTTGCCGCCGATGCTCAACGTGACCAGGTCGGTCTTCGGGGAGACGGCGTCGAGCTGGGGTGGCACCGGACGGCCGGCGACAGGGTCCTGCGAGCCGGTCAGGTCGGTCGTCTTCGCCCCGCCGCAGCTGACGTCGGTGAGCTCCAGGTCGAGCTGCTCGGCGAGCAGGTGCGGGTAGTTCAGGTCCGTCTGCAGGCAGCTGCGCGGCCCGGTCCGGACGCCCACGCCGGGGGCGGACGTGTAGGAGTCGCCGAGGGCGACGTACTCGTCCCCCGCCTGAACGGGCTCGATCCTCACGTCGCCGACGTCGATGTCACCGCCGTCGTTGCACCCGCCGGCGAGGAGGGCGAGGAGCAGCGCAGCGGCCACCGGGACGGCACGCCTCATCCCGCCACCTCCTCGGCCGACAGCGATCGCGAGCACGCTATCGACATCTCCCAAACGGTGCCCGGCAAACCCGCCGGCCGCTCGCGCCGCGGGGAGCCCACGGGCCGTGGCGGCATGCCACTCCGCTCGCCGGGTACCGACCGGCACATGAGGCGAAGCTCGTGGGCCCTTCCCGCCGCCGCGCTGGCTGGAGTCGCCGGTGTCGCGGCGCGCGACCTGCTGCAGAAGCAGCACGCGCTGCTGCGCAACTTCCCGGTGCTCGGTCACGCGCGGTACTGGCTGGAGACGATCGGACCCGAGCTCCGGCAGTACATCGTGGCCGGCAACGACGAGGAGCGGCCCTTCACCCGCGACCAGCGACGGTGGATCTACGCGTCGTCGAAGCTGCAGAACAACTACTTCGGCTTCGGCACCGACAACGACGTGGAGCACACCGAGGGCTACACGATCATCAAGCACCGCACGTTCGCCGACATCGTCCCGCCCTCGCACTCCCGCGCCGGCGAGGAGACCCCGGTGCCGGCGGCGAAGGTGATCGGTGAGGCCCGAGGCAGACGGGGCGCCTTCCGCCCCTCGTCGGTGGTGAACATCTCCGCGATGAGCTTCGGGTCCCTCTCCCACACCGCCATCGAGGCGCTCAACCGAGGAGCGGCGCTCGCCGGCTGCCTCCACAACACCGGCGAGGGCGGGTTGTCGCCGTACCACCGCAACGGCGGGGAGCTCATCCTCCAGGTCGGCACCGCCTACTTCGGCTGCCGTGACCGCGACGGCAGGTTCGACCTCGCCCGGTTGAAGGACGTGGTGGCGAGCGCCCCGGTGCGGGCGATCGAGATCAAGCTCAGCCAGGGTGCCAAGCCCGGCCTCGGCGGCCTGCTGCCGGGCGCGAAGGTCACCCCGGAGATCGCCGAGATCCGGGGCATCGAGGTGGGCAAGGACTGCGTGAGCCCGTCGCGGCACGCGGAGTTCTCCGACGTCGACAGCCTGCTGGACTGGGTGGAGCTGCTGGCGGGCGAGACGGGCCTTCCGGTGGGCATCAAGTCGGCGGTCGGCGACCTCCGGTTCTGGAGCGAGCTCGTCGCCCAGATGACCGCGACCGAGCGCGGCGTGGACTTTGTGACCATCGACGGCGGCGAGGGCGGCACGGGGGCTGCCCCGATGATCTTCAGCGACTCTGTGTCCTTGCCGTTCCGGGTCGGCTTCCCCCGCGTGTACGCCGAGTTCGCCCGCGCCGGCCTGGCCGACGGGGTCACCTTCATCGGCGCCGGCAAGCTCGGCCTGCCCGACAACGCGATCGTCGCGCTGGCGCTCGGCTGCGACCTGCTCAACGTCGGCCGCGAGGCGATGCTGTCGGTCGGCTGCATCCAGGCCCAGAAGTGCCACACCGACACCTGTCCCACCGGCGTCGCGACGCAGAACCCGTGGCTGGCCCACGGCCTGGACCCCGCGTTGAAGGCGGTCCGCTGCGCCAACTACGTCAAGACCCTGCGCCGCGACCTGCTCCGGGTGGCCGAGACCTGCGGCGTGCTGCACCCCGGCCTGGTCGACGCCGACGACATCGAGGTGCTCTTCGCCCAGCGCGACGCCGTCCCGCTGCGCGACCTGGTGGGCTACGAACCGGGCTGGGGCTCGGTGTCCCGCCGCGACGAGGAGGCGATCACCGCGCTGATGTCCGGAGCGCCCGTCGGCGGTACGGCGCCGGAGTCCGCCACGGCCACGGACTGACGTCAGGGCCGCCGGCACGGGCCGTGGCGCCGCCCTCAGCCGAGGCCGTCCCAGAAGCGCCGGACGTGCGAGGCGAGCGCCTCGGGCTGCTCCAGCGGCACCAGCGTGCGTGCACCGCTGATCGTGACGGCCTCGGCGAGGGGCGTGCGGGCCGCGGTGCGCGCAGCATCCTCAGGACTCCAGTCGCCGCGGTCGTCGGAGGCAACGAACAGGCTCGGCACCCGGATGTCGGGGATCTCGCCGGACACGTCGACCCGGTTGAGGATGAACGAGCGGACGGCCAGCGCCATGCTCCGTCGCGTCGGACGACGAAGCGAGGCCAGGACGACGCGCCGGACGGCATCGTCGGCGGCGGATGCGTCGGTGACCATCCCGTCGAGGATCGCCTGGCGCACCGGGCCGACGGCGCCCGCCGCCCGCAGCAGCGGCAGCAGCATCCTGATCTGCCGGCGCAGCGCCGGTGGCACGGGCTCGGCCGGTGAGCTCACGGCGACCAGGCTCCGCAGCACGCCCGGCTCGGTGGCCAGCTTGAAGCCCACGTGACCGCCGAAGGCGTTGCCGACGAAGTCGACCGGCTCGCCGACCCCGAGGCCCTCGAGGAGGTCCGTGGCGGCGACAGCAGCGGTGGCGATGTCGCTGGCCTCGCGCAGGGGCTCGCTGAGTCCCAGCCCGGGCGGGTCGACGAGGAGGTACTCCCGCCCGGACGGCAGCAGCGGCACCACCGGGTCCCAGGTGTGGCTGTCGACGAACATCGACGGCCACAGGATCGTCGGGGTCCCGCGCCCGACGACGCGGACGTGCAGCTCACCGAGGCGGGTGCGGACCCGGCGGGTGCGCTCGCCGTCGGCGTCGGCGTCGGGGTTGGGGCGGGCCGGTGCCGCGGCCGCGGGCGAGGGGTCGAGGGAGGTCATTCCAGTCCTTCTTTCAAGTTAGTCGGAGTAACGTCAATATTCACGTTAGCATCGCTCACGTGAAAAGCAACAGCCCTCGGCCCTACCGGATGACGGCCCGCGCGGAGGCGGCCGAGCGGACCGGCGAGCGGATCGTCGACGCGATGCTCGACCGGTACGCCACCACGCCGTACGACCAGATCCGGCTCGAGGACGTCGCTGCCGACGCCGGCGTCAGCACCCAGACCGTGATCCGGCGCTTCGGTGGCAAGCACCAGCTGCTCGCCGCCACCGTCGAGCGCGAGCAGGCTCGGCTCGCCGCCGACCGGGCCGCTGCCATGGGCGAGGACCCGAGGAGCACCCTGCACCGCCTGGTCCGCTTCTACGACGACTACGGGCTGCTGATCCTCAAGGTGTACGCCGAGGCGCACCAGGCGCCGGGGGTGCCGGAGCTCGCCGCCCGCGGCCGTGCCTATCACGTGGACTGGTGCCGCCAGGCGTTCGCCGAGGTCCTTCCCGCCGAGGACCACGAGGCTCGCAGGCGGCGGCTGGCGCAGGTGGTCGCGGTGTGTGACGCCACCACCTGGCGGATCCTCCGGTACGACGGCGGGCTGACGCCCGAGGAGACCGAGCTGGCGCTGCTGGAGCTGATGCTGCCGCTGCTCGAGCCCCGAGGGTGACCGGCGACGGATTCGTCACGTCACTGGCGGAGGCCGGCCGGAGCTGGTCCGGCCGGCGGCAGCTGCACAGCGACGCGGAGCCCGCCGCCGTCCCGCGGCTCGAGGACGAGGGTGCCGTCGTGAGCCTCCACGATGCGCTTGACGATGGCGAGACCGAGGCCGACGCCGGCGTGGTCGGTGCGGATGCGGCGAGCACCCCGCTGGAACGGCTCGACGAGGGTCGCGACGAGGTGGGGCGTGAGCTCCCTGCCGGTGTTCTCGACGACCAGCACCACGCCTCCGGCATCGACACCGGTCCCGACGCGCACGACTCCCCCCTCGGCGACGTTGTGCACGATCGCGTTGTGCACCAGGTTGGTCGCCATCTGCAGCAGCAGCGGGTACGACCCGACGGTGGTGGCTATCTCCCCGAAGCACTCGAGGCTGACCCCGCGCTCCTCGGAGAGGGGGAGAAGTGTCTCGGTCGCCTGCTCCGCCACCAGGGAGAGATCGACGCCTTCCCGGACGAAGGATCGCTGGTCGGCGCGGCTCAGCAGCAGCAGCGCCTCGGTCAGCTCGATCGCCCGGGCGTTCACCACCTGGAGGCGCTCGACCAGCTCTCCCCGGTCGTGCTGGGGGTCCTGTCGGGCGACGTCGAGCAACGCCTGCGTGACTGCCAGGGGAGTTCGCAGCTCATGGGACGCGTTGGCGGCGAACCGCTGCTGCTCGTCGATGTGCGCCTCGAGCTGCCCGAGCATGGCGTCGAACGCGTCGGCGAGCTCACGGAACTCGTCCCTCGGCCCTTCCAGATCGACTCGCACTCCCAGAGATCCGTTGCCGACCCTGCGCGTCGCGTCGGTGATGCGGACCAGCGGAGCGAGCATTCGGCCGGCGAGAACCCAGCCGCCCAGCAGCCCGAACGCCAGCAGGAACCCGAGGACGATGGCCGCCTTCGGTGCGAACGCGTCGAGCAGGTCGGACCTGCTGGGGAAGTGAGGCGCGGGCCGCCCGGCCGGCTGCGGAGCGACGACTACACCGTCAGGGACGTACCGCAGCAAGAAGAGCCACACCACGGCCAGCAGCAGGAATCCGGCGACCAGCAGGAAGGCGGCGTAGCTGAGCGTGAGCTTGAGGCGCACGCTCAGGCCGGGTTCCCTAGTCGACGTCTCCGCCACTCGCCGCCTCCGCGAAGGGTGCCTCGATGCGGTACCCAGCACCGGGCACGGTGGTGATCAGCCACGGCTCGCCGAGGCGCTTGCGCAGCGTGGAGACCGTTATCCGAACCGCGTTGGTGAAGGGGTCCGCGTTCTCGTCCCAGGCCCGCTCCAGCAGGTCCTCGGCACTGACGACGCCGCCTTCAGCCCCGACGAGGACCTCGAGCACGGCGAACTGCTTGCGGGTGAGCCCGACGTAGCGCCCGTCCCGATAGACCTCGCGACGGAACGGGTCCAGGCGCAGACCGGCGATCTCCCGCACCGGTGGTCGGTTGTGGGCCCGCCGGCGGTCGAGTGCCCGCAGTCGAAGCACCAGCTCCCTGAGCTCGAAGGGCTTGGTCAGGTAGTCGTCTGCGCCGAGCTCGAACCCGGACTCCTTGTCGTGGAGGCGGTCGGCGGCGGTGAGCATGAGGATGGGAGTCCCGCTCCCCGTGGCGACGATGTGCCGGGCGATCTCGTCGCCGGACGGGCCCGGGATGTCGCGGTCCAGGACGGCGATGTCGTAAGGCGTGACGTCCAGCATCGCCAGGGCCGTGTCGCCGTCACGCGCGATGTCCGCCGCGATCGCCTCCAGGCGCAGCCCGTCGCGGATCGCGTCGGCCAGGTAGGGCTCGTCCTCCACGATCAGCACGCGCATAGCCCTACCGATGCTAGGCCCGGCCGGGTATCGCCGGCGTATCGAAAACCGGATACGGCTGGACAACGCCGTGTTGCTTTGACTGACGGCATGTCTCGCAGCAAGCCAGCACGTGGCACCTCCGATCCCCGCCGAGCCGCCATCCGGGTCTTCTTCGTCATGGTGGGCGTCGCGTCGGTCGCGGTCTTCGCGATGTTGTCGCCTGCGTCTCTCTCTGCCGGCTCGCACGTCGACCGCCTCCTCGGCAACGGCCTCGACCGGCAACAGCTGGCCGAGGGGGCCGTGCCGGACGGAGCGACGGTCTTCGACGACCACCTCCCGGCCGTGGCGCGGCTGGATCCGGCGCTTGCCGAGGCACTGAGAACGGCCGCCACGGATGCGGCGGAGGTAGGTGTCCAGCTCGTCATCAACAGCGGGTGGCGGTCCGCTGCGTACCAGGAGCGGCTCTTCTCCGAGGCGGTCGATGAGCGCGGGTCGGCAGACGCTGCCGCACGTTGGGTCGCGACTCCGGAGAGGTCGAGCCACGTGTCCGGCGACGCGGTGGACATCGGCGATGACGGAGGCCGCACGTGGCTGTCCGAGCACGGAGCCCGATATGGACTGTGCCAGGTCTACGCCAACGAGCCGTGGCACTTCGAGCTTCGTCCTGCAGCAAAGCGCGAGGGCTGTCCGCCGATGTACGAAGATGCGTCGTCCGACCCACGGACCGCACGGTGATCGGGGGAAGGGCTGTGGACCTCCAGCCGGCTCTGCACCCCGCCTCGCGCCTCTGTCGGCGACTCCGCCGTCGATCCAGCGGGCACGCCCGATGACTCGGGAGGCGCTGCGTCCGGCCGCACCGATCGGCGTCACCGCGTATGGGTGCGATGCCCTCGAGACCGCATTGTTCCGACGGCTGGCGCCGCGTCGGGGCGTGACCCCGACGGTCACGGACGCGCCCGTCACCGAGTCGAACGTCGGGCTGGCAGCCGGCAACCGGTGCATCAGTGTCAGCCACCGGGTCCCCGTCGCGAATCGCACGTTGCGCCAGCTCAGCCGAGCGGGAGTCACCTACGTGTCGACGAGGAGTGTCGGATGCGACCACATCGACGTCGAGTACGCCGCCCGGCTGGGCGTCGAGGTCGGCAACGTCGCGTACGCGCCCGACAGCGTCGCCGACCACACGCTCATGTTGATCCTGATGGTGCTGCGGGAGGCGAAGAGCACCGTCCTGCGCGTCGAGCAGCACGACTACCGGCTCAGCAGCGCCCCGGGCAGGGAGCTGCGCGGCCTGACCGTCGGGGTCGTCGGCGCGGGAAGGATCGGCGCCGCCGTCGTGCACCGCTTACAGGCCTTCGGGTGCCGCATCCTGGTGCACGACAGGCGCGCCATGACCGCCGCTCATGTGCCGCTGGACGACCTGCTGCGGCGCAGCGACGTCGTCACCCTGCACACGCCGCTGAGCGACGAGACACATCACCTGCTGGATCGGCGGCGCATCGGCCAGATGAAGCCCGGCGCGATCGTCGTGAACACCGGGCGGGGTGCCCTGGTCGACACTGCCGCTCTCGTCGACGCGCTGGCCAACGGGCGATTGGGCGGCGCGGCCCTGGACGTGGTCGAGGGGGAGGAGGGCGTCTTCTACGTCGACTGCCGGGACCGCCCGCTACCCGATGACCTCGTGCGGCTGCAGCGGCTGCCGAACGTCGTCGTCACTCCCCACACGGCGTTCCACACCGAACGAGCCGCGAGGGACCGGGTCGAGCACTCCCTCCTCAACTGCCTGATCCACGAGAGCGGGACGCGATGAACAGGATGAAGATCGGAATCCTCTTCGGTGGAGCGTCTGAGGAGCACCAGGTGTCGGTGAGGTCGGCGCAGCAGGTGGCGGCGAACCTGGACCACGCGAAGTACGAGCCGCACTGGGTCGGAATCACCCGCGACGGCGGCTGGCGCCTCTGCGACGGGCCCCGGGCCGGCTGGGAGGAGAGCCGAGGGCGGCCGGCCGTGCTGTCTCCCGACACGAGCGTCCACGGCCTCGTCCTGCCGGGACCACGACGGTTCGAGACGGTGCGCCTGGACGTCGTGCTACCGGTCCTGCACGGACGGTACGGCGAGGACGGCGCGATCCAGGGGCTGCTCGCCCTGTCGGGCATCCCCCACGTCGGGTGTGACATCCAGAGCTCGGCGTTGTGCATGGACAAGTCACTGACCTATGCCGTCGTACGGGATGCAGGGATCGCCACACCGGCGTTCCGGATCCTCGGTCCGGGGGAGGAACCGGTGACGGCGGGTCTCCGGTACCCCGTCTTCGTGAAGCCGGCGCGGTCGGGCTCCTCCTTCGGGGTCAGCAAGGTCGAGCAGGAGGGCGAGCTGTCGAGCGCCGTCGAGGCGGCACGACGGTACGACGCGAAGGTGCTGATCGAGGAGGCCGTCGCAGGCGCCGAGGTGGGCTGCGCGATCCTCGGCACCGGCAGCGATGTCATGGTCGGAGAGGTCGACCAGGTCCGCCTGTCCCACGGGTTCTTCCGTATCCACCAGGAGAGCGAGCCGGAGCGGGGATCCGAGAACGCCACGGTCGTCGTGCCCGCGTCACTCGCCCCCGAGGACCGGATGCGCGTGCAGGAGGCAGCGCTGAGGGTGTACCGCGCCCTGGGCTGCGCCGGCCTGGCGAGGGTGGACATGTTCCTGACCGACGACGGCGGCCTGGTGCTCAACGAGGTGAACACGCTCCCCGGGCTGACGTCGTACAGCCGCTATCCCCGCATGATGGCGGCGGCCGGCCTGCCGCTGTCCGAGGTGATCGACCGGCTCGTGGCCCTGGCGCTGCGGCGGGCAGGGCGGTGAGCGGCGACTTCGTCTTCCTCGACGAGGTGGTCCCAGATATCCGATGGGATGCCAAGTACGCCACCTGGGACAACTTCACGGGGAAGCCGGTGGACGGCTACGCGGTCAACCGGATCGTCGGAACCCGGGCGGTCTGTGTAGCGCTCGACGCCGCGCGCCGGGACGCCGCGGCGCTCGGTCTCGGCCTGCTGATCTGGGACGGCTACCGGCCGCAACGTGCGGTGGACCGATTCGTGCGGTGGGCGACGGAGCCGGAGGACGGCCGGACCAAGGCCCGCCACTATCCCAGCATCACCAGGGCGGAGATGTTCGAGCAGGGGTACGTGGCAGCCAGGTCCGCGCACAGCAGGGGGAGCACCGTCGACCTCACCATCTACGACCTTGCCACTGCGGAGCTCGCTCCGATGGGAGGTCACCACGACCTGATGGATCCGGTCTCCCATCACGGCGCGACCGGCATCACGGCTGCCGAGGCCGCGAACCGCCGCCGTCTGCGCTCGATCATGGAGCTGAGCGGCTTCCTGGCCTACGAATGCGAGTGGTGGCACTACACCCTCGAGGATGAGCCGTACCCGAACAGCTACTTCGACTTTCCTGTCCGGCGGCTGGACCAGCCGCCTTGGCCCGCCTGCTGATCGTCAGTTGCGGCCCTGTTCGGCGAGCAGGCGCTCGAGCGCGTCGGCCACCGCCACCTGGTGCTCCGCGTAGGGGTGGAACGGCGCGGCGCCCCGCACCGGGCGCAGCCCGGCCACCCACGGCTCCTCCGCGCAGATGTCGTGGCCCTTCGAGAGCGACCACATGTCGACGTACTCGGCGCCGGCCTCCGCGGCACCCTCCTCCAGTGCGGCGGCGAGCCGCTCGTTGACCTCGCGGACGAACGGGTAGTCGGCCTCGGCGACCGGGAGCTCGGGGCAGGTCCCGGAGGCGGGCACCAGCTGTGGATAGCCGACGACGACGACGCGGGCGCGGGGCGCGCGGTCCAGGATGGCGCCGACGTTGTCCACCGTCTGGTCGGCGATGTCGTCGAGCTGCTCGGTGATCCGACCGTTGTCGTGCCGGGCCAGCCGCGTGCAGGACGCGCCGCCGGGGTTGTTCATGCCGGCCCGGACGCAGTTCACGATGAGCGAGGCGAACAGGTCGTCGTCGTTGGCGCCGATGCTGACCGTGACCAGGTCGGTGTCCTCGGTGAGCGCGTCGAGCTGCGGCGGCACGCCGTCGCCGCCGTCGAACTGCGGTTCGGTCAGGTCCTCGCTCGTGGCCCCGCCGCAGCTGACGTCGACGAGCTCCAGGTCGAGCCGGGTCGCCAACAGGTGCGGGTAGTTCGCGTCGGTCCGCGTGCAGACGCCCGGTCCGGTCTGCTCGCCGACGAACGGCGCCGCGGTGAAGGAGTCGCCGAGGGCGACGTACTGCTGGCCCTCCTCGACGGGCTCCGCCCGGTTCGCCCGCGCGTCGACGGGCGAGGAGCAGCCGCTCAGCAGCACGCCGCCGAGCGCGAGCGACAGCAGTCCATGGCCTGGTCGGCCCATCCGGTCACTCCTCCTGCACGCCCAGCGCGATGGTCAGGGCGAGGACGGTATCCGGGTCCTCCAAACGGTCGCCGAACAGGTCGCGGAGCTGGGTCATCCGGTAGCGCACGGTCTGCGGGTGCACGAACAGCGAGGCCGCGACCTCGTCCCGCCTTCCCTGGTGCAGGAGCCAGGCGCGCAGCGTCTCGCGCAGCTTCTCCGCGGCTGCCGGCCTGAGGTCGGCCAGCGGTGCGAGCACCGCGGACCGCAGGTCCGCCAGCGCCGCCGGGTCCGCGGTGAGCACGAGACGGGGCAGATGCGCCTCGGTGTCCCCGGCGAGGCCCAGGGCCTGTGCCCGGAGCGCTCGTTCGTACGACGACCGTGCCTCGAGCCACGGACGGGCCGGGCCGACGAAGCAGTCGCGGTCGCCGACCGCACGCAGCAGCGCCGAACGGCGCCGGCCGTGGCTGTCGGGCACGAGAAGGAGCGCCGCGGAGTCCAGCTCGGGCAGGTCGGAGACCTGGAGCGTGCCGCGGTGCAGCGAGTGGAGCAGCGGGCCGACCTGCGACTCGGGCGCGATCACGGCGGTCAGCGTGGTCGGCACCGCCCAGTCGGCACGCTCGGCGGCGACGAGCACGGTCGCCTCCGGGGCGCCGCCGAGCAGGTGCCGGCCCAGCCGCTCGAGCATGCGCTGCCGGAGCCTGCCCTCGGTCGCGGTCTCGTCGCGGTGGCCCGCGACGCTCGCCGCGCTGAGCTCGTCGATGTAGGCGAACACCAGCTCGGCGAACGACGCCATGGTGGCAGGCTCGATGCCCTCGTCGACGGCCCGGGCGGACAGGTGCTGCCACGACACCCGGGCGCCGATGCGGTAGGCGGAGAGCAGCGCGTCGCTGGTGCGGCCGCTCCGCGCCTCGCCGCGGCCCAGCTGGTAGGCGCCGTCCATCGCCGAGGCCTGCGGTGCCAGGGCGTTGGGGCCGGGGCGGTCGCTGACGAGGGAGAGGAAGCCGCCGAGGGCGACCTGCACCGCGGTGCGGATGGTCTCGCCCATCGGCCCCTCGAAGGCGTCGCGGTAGGCCGGCACCTCCTCGATGATCTGGGCGACGACGTCGTCGGCGACGGCCGGCAGCTCCGCGCGGATGGTGGCGACCGTGCGGGCCGGCAGCAGTGCGGCGCGGGCCGACCGGGGGGCACGGAGGATGCGTCGCGGCACGGTACCCCTCCTGGTGGTCGTCACTCGGCCAGCCGCTGTTTTTGTCCCCCGCGCACAAAACGAGGCGCTCGATTCACCGGCTGCGGTCATGAGTTTAGCGGCGCGGAGTGTGAGTCTGGAGGCGTGAGTACGACGCAGGCACAACCCACCCGGCCGGCCGGCCCTACCCGTCCGGCGCGGCGACTGCTGCGGGCGGGCGTCGTCCGCAACCTGCTGGACGCCGCCGTCACCCCGCTGACCGTCGACGACATCCTCGACCACTTCGCGCCCCTGCGGCCGGGAGCCGCGGCGGGCCTCCAGGGTCGCATCGAGGCGGTGCGGCCCGAGACCAGGGACGCCGCGACGATCGTCATCAAGCCCGGCAGGGACTGGGCCGGCCATGTCCCCGGCCAGTACGTCCGGGTCGGGGTGGACGTCGACGGCGTGCGGCTGTGGCGCACCTACTCGCTGACCCACGGCCCTCGCCGGGACGGCCGGATCTCGATCACGGTGAAGGCGATCCCCGACGGCACCGTCTCCAACCACCTCGTCCACCGCGCGCGTGTGGGCCAGATGGTCCGCCTGGAGCAGGCGGAGGGCGACTTCGTGCTTCCGGAGCCGTCGGCCGACCCGGCCGCGCCCACCAGGCTGCTGCTGGTCACCGCCGGCTCCGGGATCACCCCGGTCATCGGCATGCTCCGCAACCTGTACTCCCGCCGCGAGGCGGACACCTCCTACGACATCGTGCTGGTGCACTCGGCGATGAGCCGCGACGAGGTCATCTTCGGACCCGAGCTGCGGGCGCACGCCGACGCCGGCAGGCTGCGCCTGATCGAGCGCCACACCGACACCGACGGGCTGATGACCACCGCCGACCTCGAGGAGTGGATCCCCGACCTGGCCGACCGCGCGGCGTACGCCTGCGGGCCGGCCGGACTCCTCGACACCCTCGAGGAGTACTACGGCGAGCGCGGTCTCACCCTGCACACCGAGCGGTTCCGGCCGGCGGTCGTCGCGACCGAGGCGGAGGGCGGCACCCTCACCTTCCGCACCGGCGCCGCGGACGACACGGTCGTCGATGCCGACGGCGCCACGCCGATCCTCGACGCCGGCGAGTCCGCCGGCGTGCTGATGCCCAGCGGCTGCCGGATGGGCATCTGCATGGGCTGCGTCCTGCCGATGAGGTCCGGCGCCGTGCGCGACCTCCGCAACGGCGAGCTCACCGTCGCCGTGCCGGGCGAGACCAACCCCGACGGCGTGCCGATCCAGACCTGCATCAGCGCCCCTGCCGGCGACTGCCATCTCGACGTCGGAGTCCCGTGACGGTCGCCAGCGCGACCTCCTCGACCACCGCGTGACGAAAGGAAAATCCCATGACCACGGTGACCAAGAAGGCCCAGAACCCGATCGCCCACCTCACTCCCGAGGACATCGAGGCACTCGGCGCCGAGCTCGACGCCATCCGCCAGGAGGTGTTGGACACGCGCGGTGAGCGCGACTCCGCCTACATCCGCAAGGTGGTCGACGTGCAGCGCAAGCTGGAGCTCGGCTCGCGGGCGGTGCTCCTGGTCAGCGCGTTCCCGCCGGCGTGGGTGCTCGGCACCGTCGGCCTGTCGGTGGCCAAGATCCTCGAGAACATGGAGATCGGCCACAACGTCATGCACGGCCAGTGGGACTGGATGCGCGACCCGAAGATCCACTCGACCACCTGGGAGTGGGACAACGCCTCGACGGCCGAGGGCTGGAAGCACTCGCACAACCAGATCCACCACACCTACACCAACATCGTCGGCAAGGACAACGACCTCGGCTACGGCATCATGCGGGTCGACGAGGACCAGCGCTGGTACCCGATGTACCTCGGCCAGCCGCTCTGGAACTTCATCAACGCCTGCTTCTTCGAGTACGGCATCGCGGCCTACGACCTCGAGCTCGGCAAGAACCTCAGCAAGCCGAAGGACAAGCGCCCCGAGTCGTTCAGGAAGGCCGCGAAGGCGACGCTGCGCAAGATCCGCAAGCAGGCCACCAAGGACTACGTCGTCAACCCCCTCCTGGCGGCGCCCACCGGCTCGTTCCTTCCCGCCCTGGCCGCCAACTTCACCGCCAACCTGGTGCGCAACCTGTGGTCGCACTCGGTGATCATGTGCGGTCACTTCCCCGAGGGCGTGGAGACCTTCGAGCTCAACGCGATCCCCGAGAAGGAGACCCGCGGCGAGTGGTACCTCCGGCAGATGCTCGGGTCGGCCAACATCTCCGGCTCCAAGGCGATGCACATCATGACCGGCAACCTGTCGCACCAGATCGAGCACCACCTGTTCCCGGACCTTCCGAGCAACCGCTACGCCGAGGTCGCGCCCAAGGTGCAGGCGGTCTTCGAGAAGTACGACCTGAACTACCTCAGCCGCCCGCTCCCGCAGCAGGTCGCCAGCGCATGGCACAAGGTCGTCCGGCTGTCGTTCCCCAACGGCTGGCTGGAGACCACGAACGCCAGGAACCTGCCGCGGCAGCTCGGGCTGCTCTACAAGCTGGCGACCGCCGACCGCCGCACGCGCAAGGTCATCCAGATGGACCTGGAGCGCAAGGCGAAGCGGCAGGAGCTCGCCGCCGCGGCCTGAGGCCTGCCTCGGTGGCTCACGGGCTGAAGTGCCCGGGAGCCAGGCTGCGCAGCACGCAGAACTCGTTGCCCTCGGGGTCGTGCATGACGACCCAGCTCGCCCCCGGGGGTGCGAGGTCCGTACGCCGCGCACCGAGCCGCTCGAGGCGAGCCACCTCGCCGGCCTGGTCGGAGTCGACCGGTGAGACGTCGAGGTGCAGCCGGTTCTTGACCGTCTTGCCCTCGGGCACCCGGAGGAACAGCAGGGTGGGGACGATCGGCCCCGAGCGGATGGCGTCGACCTGCTGCTGGTCGCTCAGCGCCGCGGGCGCGATCTCGACCAGCTCGACCAGCTCGACCGGTTCGCCCTGTTCGCCCGGCTGGACCTGCTCGTCAACCACGACGTAGTCGAGCACCGCGGCCCAGAACCGGGCCAGGGCGGCAGGATCGGCGCAGTCGACGACGCATTCGGTGAGGCGGGACGTCATCCCCCTGTTGTGTCACGTCGGCGGTGCCGCCGGCCACCGATTTCCCTGCGGGCGGCGGGGTCGCGCCGCGCGGCCCCCCGTACCCTTCTGCGCATGAGCAACGTGACCTGCACGATCGAGGACGGCATCGCGCACGTCCGGCTGGACCGGCCCGACAAGCTCAACGCGCTCACGCTCGACATCCTCGACGACCTGGTCGCGACGGCGAGGTCGCTGCGCAAGGACAAGCACCTGCGGGCGGTGATCCTCAGCGGCGAGGGCGACGCGTTCTGCGCCGGACTGGACTTCGCGACCGTGCTGCGCAACCCGGCCCGGATCGCGAAGCGCTTCGTCCCGCACCCACTGCGCGGCACCAACGTCTTCCAGGAGGCCCCGTGGGCCTTCCGCCGGATCCCGGTGCCGGTGATCGCGGCCGTGCACGGTCACTGCCTCGGTGGCGGGCTGCAGATCGCGCTGGCCGCCGACTTCCGCGTCGCCACGCCCGACTCGCGGTGGTCGGTGCTCGAGGGCAAGTGGGGGCTGATCCCCGACATGTCGGGCGTCCAGGCGCTGAAGGAGCTGGTCGGCATCGACCAGGCCAAGCTGCTCACCATGACGGCCGAGATCTTCGACGGGTCGCGGGCCCAGGAGCTCGGTCTGGTCACCCGGCTCGACAACGACCCGGTCGCCGGTGCCCGCCGGCTCGCCGAGGAGCTGTCGCACCGGTCGCCGGACGCTCTCGCCGCCGCCAAGCGGCTCTTCAACGACACGTGGAGCGCCTCGCCGCGCAGGACCTTCGCCCGGGAGCGGATGGAGCAGGTCTTCCTGCTGGTGGCGGCCAACACCAAGGCCGCCCGCGAGGCGGCGTTCAAGAAGAAGGACCCTGCCTACGGTCCTCGCGGACGCTAGCCCGCCCGCTCGGCCCACGTTGTTGGGTTGCCGGGCTGGGCCCGGCGTCCCGGGGCAGCACGGCGATCACGGCGTACCACGCCGCCGCGGCGTGGAGGAGCCAGTGCAGCGGCACCAGGAGGGCGTGGAGACAGCCCGTCCAGCTGCACCGCATCGCACCGAGGGCGCTGCCCACGACCACCGCCAGCGCCAGCGCCAGCACCACCGAGCCGCTGCCGGCCAGGCCGAACCGGGACACAGCCGAGTCCTCGACTCCCACGCGCGCGGCGAACGCGGCCGTCGCGGCGAGCAGCACCGGATAGGCGAGGAACATCGCCGGCATCGTGAAGCCGCGGATGACACGCCGCGCGAGGGGGACGTCGCCGCGGAACGGCACCCCGAGCACCGCTGCCCGCGCTCGCGCCGTCGCGATCCGCACCGCGAGCGCGATCTCGTCCGCGCGGCGGCGCAGCCGCCCGTCGACGCCCGGAACGGTGCTCCGGCACGACGTGGACGGGAGGGTCCGCATCCGTGGACCCACGCCGGGCTCGGCCCAGACGCTCCCGAGTGCCACGGCGACCGTCCAACCGCCGAGGCGGCGCAGCACCGCGGTGTTGTAGTGCGTGGAGGTCAGGTGCCGCCGCAGGTCGTCGTCGGACCCAGGGCCGTGACCGGCGCGGTGCAGGGCCAGCGCGTCGTCGAGCACGGCGCCGCCGGTGGCGCCTGCGCCGCGCCGGCTCCCGTCCCGGTGACGGACCCGGAGCCCGGCCAGCGGGGTGCGATCCGGGAACCGCTCGAGGCTCTCGGCCAGGTCGGACTCGAAGACGCGTACGGCGCGGCGGAGCTGGTCGGGTGCGGGCACCTCGTCGGCGGCGTACGCGACGACGTACCGCCCGCGCGCCAGGGTGAGCCCGTCGTCGCACGCGAGGGCCGGGTGCCGGAGGCGCTGGCGGGGGACAGCGGCGACCCGCACCCAGTCCGGCGGTGCCGCCAACCGCACGGCGGCGAGCGTGCGCTCGTCGTCCTCGGCGACGAGGAGCACCGCGTCGAGGCGACTGGTCGGGTAGTCCAGGGACGCCAGGTTGCGCACGACGCGCCGGACCGCGTCGGGGCAGGCGGGCACGGGGACGAGCACGGAGTAGACGGGCAGCACCGCGTCGGCGCGGTCCGGCTCGCTGCGGAAGGACGGCTGCGACGCGCGTTCGCGCGCGGCGACCCGCAGCGCCGTGCCGCACTGCAGGGCGACGGCCAGCAGGAACAGCGGCCCGAGCACCACGAGGATGCCCGCGAGGAGGCCCGCCGGGACCAGGGCCACCGCGGTCAGGCCGACGGTGGCGCCAAGGGCCGCGACCAGCAGGTGCGAGACCAGGGCGGCAGGTGCGTGGTCGGCGGGTGCCTCGTCGGTGCTGCCGAGCAGGCCGCGCTGCTGGCGGACCCGAGCGGCCAGGTGGTCGAGGTCGCGACGGGTGCAGGCGACGAACGACACCGGGGAGCCGGGGAAGCGGTCGCGCACCTCCTCGACCAGGTCGACGTCCGGCCGCACCGAGGTCGCGACCACCAAGGTCCCGTCGTCGGTCATCTCGCAGGGCACCCAGCCCAGGGCGATGGTCTCCTCGATGTCGAGCAGGCCGGTGAAGCGGCCCTCGGGAGGGTCGGTGTCGAGGTTGCGGGTGTGCAGGTGCCACTGGTGGGCGAGGGCGGCGTGGAGCTCGCCGCGCGTGATCCCTCCGGCCTCGAGCAGGTGCTGCCCGAGATAGCCGCCCACGGCGCGCTGGCGGTCGAGCGCGGTCTGGAGCTGCGCCCGGTCGATGCGCCCGTCGCTGACGAGCTGGTCGCCGATGCGGTTCATCGGTCCTCGTTCCCCTGGCGCGCGGTGGAGCGTGTCCCCGTGACCGCCCTGTGGCAGCGCCTCCCTGGCCGCAACGCTAGCGGCGCGATCGGCCGGCCGCGCGCGGTTCGCGGTGGCTTTACCTCCACCCGGGCGCTCGGCCCGGGCCTGCGGCGGGACGACCGCGAGCATCCCGCCGGGGTGGACGGCGCGCTACTTCTTCCTCAGCGCGTCCGGCTTGTGGACCGCCTCACCGCCGCTCTTCTCGCTCTTCACCAGGTACTGCGGGTCGTCCTTCGACGCCTTGACGTCCCGCTTGGCCGCGTGGGTGTCGGTGGTGATCTCCTCCTTCACGGTGCCCTCGGCGGTGCTGCCGTGGCTGTTCCACTCGACCTTGTCGCCCTTGCTCAGCCTCTTGTCCGTCATGGGGGAGCGGTACCCCGCGCCGGGGCCGACATGCTCGGGCCGGCCCAGCGGCCGGAACGTAGGCTCGGGCATGGCACAGACCGACGAGTCCAGGAGGCGCCGTGTCCCGTCCAGGAGCCCGAGCCCGGGCGATCCTGCCCGGCTCCAGCCGCGCCGCGCTCGGAGCCACCGTCGCCGGCGGCGTGCTGACCGGCCTGGCGTCGGCGCCGGAGCGGGTGGGTCGGATCCTCCGGCGCCGCTTCCCGACGGTGGCGGTCACCGGCATGACCGGAGTCGGCAAGACACAGCTCGTCGACCGGCTGGCACGGCGGACCTCCGGCGACGGCGGCGCGGAGGTCGGCTCGGCGGTGATGGAGCGTCGCACCCGCCGGTCCGCCCGCCTGCGCGGCTTCCGGTTCCTCGTGGTGCCGGGCGACAACGCCGCGACCCGGCTCGGGGCGCTCGACGAGGTCTTCCACGACGAGCCGGTCGACGGGGTGATCCACGTGGTCGCCAACGGCCACGCCACCCCTCGGCGCACCGCGGGGACCACCGGCGCCGCGACCGCGACCCGCGAGGAGCAGCTGCGCACCGAGCTCGAGGACTGGACGATCACCGCGCACCGCATCGCCTCGATGGCGGTGCGGCGCGACAAGCCGGTCTGGCTGGTGATCGCGGTGACGAAGGCCGACCTGTACGCCGACGAGCTGGACGACGTCGTGCGCTACTACTCACCCGGCAGCGGCTCGCCCTTCGGCGACAAGGTCGACGAGCTGCGGGCGCTGGCCGGCGGGGCGCGGCTCTCGGTCGACGTGCTGCCCGTCTCCAGCCAGGCGGGCGACGCCGGCTCCGCGATCTCCGCCAAGCGGGCGAGCGCGATGGTGGACGCCCTCGCCACCCGGATGGCCCAGCTCAGCGGCCACCTCTGACCACCCGGGCGACGGCCGCGGCGACCTCGGCGGCCCGGTGCTCCTCCACGAAGTGGGAGACGCCCGCCAGGACGCTGGTGTCGTCGCGCACCTGCGGGAGCGCCGCCGCCCACTGCGCGAGCACCGCCAGCTTGGCGAGCGGGTCCCAGGCGCCGAAGACGGCCGCGACCGGGATCGCTGAGCCGGCGGACCCCCACGCCTCCGGGAGCCGCTGCTGGATCGACCGGTAGAACGGCGTGTTGTCCTGCGGACCCAGCCGCGGGTCGTCGTACCGGTAGCCGTGGCCCCAGACCGGTGTCTGGCGGACCATCCGCTTGGAGCTGCGCACGTTGGCGGTGGAGGCGAACTGCTGGCGGAACACCGCCTCGGCCTCCGTCCCCCCACCCGGCCGGAGCTGCGCGGCGGCGCGGACCGAGGCCGTCGTGAGACCGGTGACGCCGGTCCTCGGCATCGTCACCACCGCGGCCGCCATCGCGCCCCAGAGCCGGTCCGGCACGAGCGTCGGGGTCCGTGCCCAGGGCAGCAGGCGGAAGGGGTAGGTCTGGTAGGTGGGGCCGTCGGAGGGGATCGGGAACACGGTGCTGTTCAGCACCACGAGGCCACGGACCCGGTCGGGGTCGTCGAGGAGCGCGCCGATGCCGATCGGGCCGCCCCAGTCGTGCACGACGAGCGTGACGTCCCGCAGGTCGAGGGCCCGGACGAGGGCCCGCAGGTTGGCCGCGTGGTGCATGTCGACCATCTCGAACCGGGCCTGGTCGGACCGGCCGAAGCCGAGGTGGTCGACCGCCACGACCCGCGTCCCCGGTGGGAGGTCGGCGGCCCGGAGCCGCTGCACGACGTGGCGGTAGGTGTAGGAGCACTCGGGGTTGCCGTGCACCAGGAGGACGACCGGACCGTCGCCGTCGCCGAGCCGGCGCTCCCAGAAGTAAAGCCGCCGTCCGGCGTCGGGGCCGTCCGGCAGCAGGAACCAGCGGCCGGTGCCGCCGCCGTCGTAGTCGGGAGGTACGGCGGTCAGCGGCGAGTCGCCCGGGGCATCGGTGAACACCTCGACATGGTGCCCGCCGCGGTGGGCGTCATCCGTCCCGTCTCGGCGACGTCACCCATGGCCGGTGGCGGCGGACGTCCAGACCGGGCATGGCGCCGGTTCCGTGACAGGCGTATGCAGGGAGCCAGCGGCGATGCCGTCCGGGCACCGCCGGCGTCCGGAGAGGAGCAGGTCCGTGTTCGCACGCTCGATCACCTTCCACGGAAGGGCCAGCAGCATCGATGACGGTATCCGGTTCGTCGAGAACGAGGTCGCGCCGATGGTCGACCAGCTCGAGGGGTGTCGCGGCCTCTCGCTGCTCGTGGACCGCGCGGCGGGCCACGGCATCACCACGAGCTCGTGGGAGAGCGAGAAGGCCATGCGGGCCAGCGACGAGCGGCTCCGCCCGCTGCGCGACCGTGGGCGCGACATCCTCGGCGCGACGATGGAGGTCGACGAGTGGGAGATCCGCCTGATGCACCGCAGCCACCACGGCGAGTGCTGTCGGGTGAGCTGGGTGGAGGGCGACGTCGACACGATGGCGGAGGCGTTCCGCACCGGCATCCTGCCGCAGCTGGAGCAGATGCCGGGGTTCTGCGGTGCCAGCCTCCTGGTCGGCCTGGGCACCGGACTCGGGTGCGCCACCACGGCCTGGGAGTCGCGCGCCGCCATGGAGGCCAGCCGATCGGCGGGCGACGACATGCGCAACCGGGTCGCGAGCGAGGCGCAGGGCGCGATCGTCGACGTGCACGAGTTCGACCTGGTCTACGCGCACCTGCACGTGCCCGAGATGGCTTGAGCGCGTAGCGCTCCGACCTATCCGATGCCCGCCGCCCGGTCGAGCTCCTGGAGCAGCTCGTGGGCGGCGAGCTCGACCTGCTTGTGTCGCCACTCCGCCGCGCGGTAGACGCACGCGATGAGCCCGGACCGGTGGACGCGACGGAAGTCGCCGTACACGAAGGCGTAACGGGCCTTGGTGCCCTCGTTGGCGCCGTCGGTCAGGCCGAGGTGCCACGCGGCGTAGTCGTCCCACGAGTGTCGTTCGAGATAGGCGTTGCCGGCGTCGGCGTCGGGCTGGACCGCCCCCCAGTCGCTGTCCAGGACGTACTGCCGACCGGCGATCAGCGCGCGCGCCCTCTCCACGGCGGCGTCGTTGACGGCATAGCGGGCCATCCCTCGAACCTAGCCGCGGGCGGTGGCCGGGGTCATCAGCCGGCGCCGCGCATCTTCGCCAGCCTCGCCCGGAGCGCGGCCGCGCGGTGGGCGTTCGCCCGGAGGTCGACGTACGCCTCGCCGCAGGCCCACAGCAGCGCGTCGTCGAGGCGGCGTACGGCGCCGGGTGGGTAGCGGTAGTCCATCCGCTCGGCCAGCGTCGCCTCGTCGACCGTCCGCAGCGTCTCGCCGAGCTCGGCGAGCGAGGTGATGCCGAGCTCGAGCACCAGTCCCGCGATCCACGCGTAGTGCTCCGTGCGGGACCAGCCCGCGTCGGCGTACTGCCCGGCGAGGAACGCGGCCAGCTCGCGGGGGCTCAGCCGCGGGTCCTCGTCCTCGATCTCGCTGGTGGGCCCGGCCATCCCATCGCGGAGCCGGTCGCGGATCGTGGAGAACTCCCGGTCGGCCAGCTCGAGGAGGCCCGCGGCGAGGGTGAACCGCCGGTCGAACTCGGGGACGTGCTCGTCGGGGATCGACCCCTTGTAGCGGATGTCGTGCTCGAACTCGGCCCACGCGTGCTGCAGCACGGTGCGGATCTGGACCTGGGCCTGGCGACCGCGCAGCAGCTCGTAGGGCGGTTGGTCCTCTCGGGCCGGGTCCAGCCCGATGAGCAGGTGGCGGCTCGCGTAGCCGAAGCGGCCCTCGCTCGCGGTCTCGAGGCCGAGGTCACGGTCGTCGTGGACCACGACCTGGTCGCTCAGCAGGTCGACGACGGCCTGGACGTCGCTGTGGACGTAGGTGATCACCCGGATCCCGATCTGGTCGGTGATCTCGCGGAGCGGGTCGGCGAAGACCGGCCGGTCGCCCCTCGTGCGGGCCGCCTTCGCCGCGAAGGAGGCGACGGACTTCGCGCGGCCGGCGACGGTGAGGTAGTTGATGCCGGCGTCGTCGAGGATCGAGGTCACCAGGCGGGCGTACTCGTCGGCGGCGAGCCGCAGCCGGGGCTGCAGCTCGGCGTACTCGCGCACCGCCGACTGCGGGTCCCGCACGACCGGGGTGATCCGCCGGCCGCGCGGCGTCGGGACCAGGTCGTCCGGCAGCGTCGGGGTGACGATGTAGCCGCTCTCGAAGTCGCCGTAGGTGGTCACGTCCGCCGGCCGCCGGTCGGCGAAGAGCGCGACGTAGGCGCAGAGGACGGCGTCGACCTGGTCCTCCACGACCCGCAGCTCACTCTTGCGGCCGGCCTTCTCCACGGCGTTGCGCAGGGCCCGCCACGCCGTGCGCCCGCCCGGACCGCCCACCTGGCCGTCGAGGAGGAGCGGCGGATCGGCACTGGCGAGGCCTTCGAGCAGGCCGAGGAGCACGCTGAGCTCCGAGCGCAGCTGCTCCAGGTCGCGGCCGGGCTTGTGCTTGTACTTCAGGGTCCGGCCGAGGCGGAACAGCGCCACCGTCGCGGGGTGCGGGTAGACCTCGATCGCGCGGCGGGCCCGCCCCGAGCGCGGGTTCATGTCCAGCCCCAGTCGGCTCGCGATCCGCGCCCCGCGCGGCTGCCCGGCCAGCTCCGGCTTCCCGGTGTTGGACGGGTGAGCGCCGGCGTCGAACCGGGCGAAGTGCTTGTTGAGCGCGGCCTCGGCGGGTCGGTTGCCGGTGGTGTTGGTGACGATCAGCGGTGCGTCGACCGCGACCAGGCACTCGCCCTCGACGTACGGCGCCAGGGCCGCGACGATCTCGTCGTCGGTGGTCGCCGCCGACACGTGCAACAGCCGGCCCGCGTCGTCGAGGACGGCGAGCCCGGTGGGCCTCCGGTCGCCCCAGGCGAGGTCGATGCCGACGAAGTGCATGGAGGCAGCCTGCCCTACCCGCAGGCGGGCCGGCACCTCCGTCGCGCCGCGGCTGCTTCACTGGGGCGATGGCGACCCGGCTGCTGATCCTCGCGGACACCCACGTGCCCAAGCGGGCCCGGGACCTGCCGGAGCAGGTGTGGCGGGCGGTGGACGACGCCGACGTCGTCGTCCATGCCGGCGACTGGGTCGACGTGGCCCTGCTCGACCGGCTCGAGGATCGTGCGCGTCGGCTGGTCGCGGTCTGGGGCAACAACGACCACGGCGTGCTGCGGGAGCGGCTCACCGAGGTGGCCCGGGTGGAGGTCGAGGGCGTCCGCCTCGGCGTGGTGCACGAGACCGGCCCGGCCAAGGGACGCGAGGAGCGGTGCAGCGCCCGCTACCCCGACCTCGACGTGCTGGTCTTCGGGCACAGCCACATCCCGTGGGACACGACGACCACGACCGGCCTCCGCCTGCTCAACCCGGGCTCGCCGACCGACCGCCGCCGCCAGCCGCACTGCACCTACCTCACCGCGGTCGCCGACGAGGGCGCCCTCCACGACGTCACGCTTCACGCCGTCCCGCGGCAGCCCGGCGGTGGTCCGGCCGGCCGTCCGCGGCCCGGCGGCGGTGGATCGCGTCGTTAGGCTCGGCGCATGGGGGAGAGCGCCGATCGCACCGACACCACCCAGCTCCGCGGGCCGCTCGCCGTACGACGGGCCGGGGTGCTGCTCCACGTGACGTCGCTGCCCGGCGGCTCCGGATCGGCGGGCGACCTCGGCGAGGAGGCCTACCGGTTCGTCGACTTCCTGGCCGCGGCCGGCTGCACGGTCTGGCAGGTGCTGCCCCTGGTGCCGACCCACGAGGGCGACGGCTCGCCGTACAACGCGCTCTCCTCGATGGCCGGGAGCCCCGACCTGATCAGCCCTCAGCGCCGGGCAGCCGACGGGCTCGAGGACCTCTCGGGGCTCGACCCCGACCGGCAGGCGGCCTTCGCGGCGTGGTGCGCGGAGCAGGCGGCGTGGCTCGAGCCCTACGTGGAGTTCACCGCGCTCCGCGAGCTGCACGGCGGCGCGCCCTGGCACGACTGGAGGCCCGCCCTGCGCGACCGCGAGCGGGACGCCGTGGCCGACGCGCTGGCGCCCGTCGCCGGCCGGGTGGAGGAGCTCCGGTTCGAGCAGTGGGTGTTCGCCCAGCAGTGGCAGCGCCTGCGCGACCACGCCGCCGCGAAGGGCGTCCTGCTCTTCGGTGACATCCCGATCTTCGTCTCCCTCGACAGCGCCGACGTCTGGGCGCACCGGGAGCTCTTCCACCTCGACGAGGCGGGCCGGCCGGTCACGGTGAGCGGCTGCCCGCCGGACTACTTCGCCGAGGACGGGCAGCGCTGGAACAACCCCCACTACGACTGGGACGCCATGGCCGCCGACGGGTACGCGTGGTGGCGGCGACGGATCGCCCGCCAGCGCGACCTCTTCGACCTGATCCGGATCGACCACTTCCGCGGGTTCGAGGCGGCCTGGCACGTGCCGGCCGACGCGCCGACCGCCCGTGAGGGCGAGTGGGTGCGCGCGCCGGGCCGGGAGATCCTCGCCGCCCTGCTGGACACCGCAGGTCCGGGCACCCTGGTCGCCGAAGACCTGGGGCTGATCACGCCGGAGGTCGACGAGCTGCGCGAGGAGTCCGGCCTGCCCGGCATGAAGATCCTGCAGTTCGCCTTCGACGGCGAGGCCGACAACCCCTACCTGCCGGAGCGGCACGGGGAGCTGAGCGTCGTCTACACCGGCACCCACGACAACGACACGACCCTCGGCTGGTGGCGGCAGCTCGACGCCCGCGCTCGGGCCCGGGTCCGCGCCCACCTCGAGGATCCGGACGAGCCGATGCCCTGGGCCCTGATCGGCCTCGCCCTGGCGTCGACGGCCCGGTTGGCCGTCGTGCCGGCGCAGGACCTGCTGGGCCTCGACAGCGACAGCCGGATGAACACCCCCGGCACCGACGAGGGCAACTGGACCTGGCGCGCGCCCGCCGGCGCGTTCGACGACGACCTCGCAGCGCGGCTCCGCGACCTGGTGGCGGCCGCGGGCCGCTGACCGGGTGGCCGGGTTGAACGGCCGGTTGATCGGCGGGGTCGAACGTCCGCTGATCGGCTGGGTTGATTGGCGGGCACCCTCCCGGGGTACCACCGGCACATGACGGCCACCCCCCGCGTCCTCGCGCGCTCAAGGCGTGCGGAGCGCCGGGTGCAGCCGATGTGGGTGTGGCCGACGGTCACCGGTGTGGTCGCGTTCGTCGTCGGTGAGCTGGCTGCGCGCATCAGGCTGCCCTCCGACCACTGGCTGCGTGACCTGGTCTGGCCCGGCGACACCTCCGCCGCCTCGGCGCTCGTCCAGACCGTCGCCACGTCCGCGGTCACGGTCACCACGCTCACCTTCTCGGTCACCGTGGTAGCCCTCCAGCTGGCGTCGCAGCAGTTCTCACCCCGGCTGCTCCGCGAGTTCACCCGTGACCCGATCACCCGGGTCGTGCTCTCCGTGCTCGTCGCCACCTTCGTCTGCTCGCTGACCGGCCTGCGTCACTTCCGGACCGACGAGCCGCCGCCGGTGCTCAGCGTGCTGCTCGCCTTCCTGCTGGGCCTGCTCGCCCTCGCCAGCGTGCTGGCGTTCATCACCCACATGATCCGCACGCTGCGCGTCGACTCGATGATGCGGGCGGTGCATGACGACACGAGCCGTGCGATCGAAACCTTCTACCCGTCGTACGACGACGACAGCCGGACCGCGGGCGAGGGGATCCTGCCGCAGGTCGCCGGCATCCCGGTCGAAGCCCGGAAGAGCGGGTTCGTCCGGCTCGTCAACGTGGACGGGTTGGTCGCCGCGGCTGCCGCTGCGCACGGCGTGGTGCGCGTGGAGGTGCGGCCCGGCGACCACGTCGTCCGCGGCACCCCCGTGGCCACGGTGTGGGCCACCGACGAGGAGGACCTCGCCGAGGCGGTGCACGGCTGCGTCGACCTCGGCTTCGAGCGGACCTTCGAGCAGGACGCCGCCTTCGGATTCCGCCAGCTCGAGGACATCGCGGTCAAGGCGCTGTCGCCTGGCATCAACGACCCGGTCACCGCCGCCCACGCCGTCGGCCACCTGAGCGACCTGCTGGTCCGGCTGCTGGGCTGCCGGCTCGGCGCCAGCGAGCACCGCGACGACGACGGCGCGGTGCGTGCCGTGGTGCCGGACCGCGACCTGCGGTACTACCTCGAGCTCGCCTGCGGCCAGCTGCGGCGCTACGCCAGCGGCGAGCCGACGGTGCTCGTCGCGCTGCTGCGGATGCTGCGCGACATGGCCGCTGCAGCCCGTGATGACCGCCAGCGGGAGGAGATCGCCCGGGAGGCCGCCCTGGTGCGCGAGACGGCCTCCAGCGACCTCCTCCACCACGACCTGGCGCCGGTCCAGGACATGGAGCGACGGGTGCGCCTGGCCCTCGCCGGCGACGTCGCGGCGGCTTTCGGCGACCGCTCGGGGGAGACCCGCTCGATCTGATCATGCCGACGACATCGTCGTACGACGCCGGACGGAGGCGGCGCGGCCGATCCCCCCTGCGACGACCTTGCGGAGCACGACGACCAGGGCTGCCGCCCCGATGGCCTGCCAGTCATGGTGGACCGTCAGCCGCAGGAGCCCCGCGGCCAGCAGGAAGTCGATCAGCAGCGGAACGGCGGGGCTGTGGCTGCGGGTCAGGGCCCAGGCGGCGATCGCGACGAGGACGCCGGCGGCGGTGACCAGGAGGGCCGCCGCGTCGACCAGGTCGGTCATCACGAGTGCTGCTCCTCGCCGACCTCCCGCTGCTCCGCAGCGATCTCGCGGGACAGGAAGTAGTTGAGCGCGGTCCGGATGGCGGCGACCGCGGCGAGCTTGCCGAGCTCCTCGAACGTCGGCGCGACGGCGGTGCTGAGGATGTCGGCAGCCAGCAGGAACTCCAGACCGAGCGCGAGGAACCGACCCAGGGTCAGCCGGACCCTCGTGAAGCCGGCGACGTCGCGATGGACGAGAGCGCGGACGAACATCACCACCGCGACCACCGTCCCGGTGAAGACGATGCAGGCGCCGGCGGCCTCGACGAGCCGGATCAGGGTGTCGACGGCAGCGCTCAGGTGGCCCTCGGGGAGGATCTCGATCGCTCGTGCGGTCACGCGGATCCGGTACCCACGGCGGGCGGGCGAAGTCCGGAGCCACGGAACAGCCCCCTCCCCGCGGTTGTTGTGCCGGTGTGCCGAGCGTGCCCGCCGAGCGACTCCTGGACGTCGCGACGATCTACCACGAGCCCGACATCGAGCAGCACCAGCGGGCGGTCGAGATCCTGGAGCGGTTCCCAGGCGCCCAGCGGATCGAGGTGCCCGCCCACCACGACATGCCCGGCCTCTACGGCAACGAGGGGAACGTCGCCGACTGGGTGCGCAACAAGCGCAGCGTCCTGGTCCTCGGCGTGAAGAAGAGCCTCACCGCGCGGCCCAACGGCCGGTCCAGCGACTTCATCGCGCCCTCGACGTCCAACGGGTGCGCCATGGCGTGCTCGTACTGCTACGTGCCCCGGCGGAAGGGCTACGCGAACCCGATCACCGCCTTCGTCAACATCGAGCAGATCGTGGGCTACCTCGGGCGGCACGCCGACCGTCAGGGGCTCAAGCTCGAGCCGAACCAGTGCGACCCCACGGCCTGGGTCTACGACATCGGCGAGAACGGCGACTGCTCGGTCGACGCGCTCGTCTCGGACAACGTGCGCGACCTGGTGGGGCTCTTCGCGGGCCTGCCGAACGCCAAGGCGTCCTTCGCCACCAAGTTCGTCAACCGCGACCTGCTGGACTACGACCCTCGCGACGGCACCCGGGTGCGGTTCTCGCTGATGCCGCAGGAGACGAGCCGGCTGGTCGACCTGCGCACCTCGCCGGTGGGGGAGCGGATCGCCGCGGTGAACGACTTCGTGGCGGCCGGCTACGAGGTGCACCTCAACTTCAGCCCGGTCATCGTCCACGACGGGTGGCTGGAGAGCTGGGCCGCGCTCCTCGACGAGATCGACGACGTGCTGGACGACGCGGCCAAGCGGCAGCTGGCCTGCGAGATCATCTTCCTGACCCACAACCAGGCCCTCCACGAGGTGAACCTGGGGTGGCACCCACGCGCCGAGGAGCTGCTGTGGCGGCCGGACCTGCAGGAGCGCAAGCGGAGCGAGAGCGGCCAGTCCAACGTGCGCTACCGGTCGGCGAGCAAGGGCCGGTACGTCGCCCAGCTCACCGAGCTGCTCGCCGAGCGGCTGCCGTACTGCCGCGTGCGCTACGCGTTCTGAGGAAGCCCTATCGCGAGCCGGGCACGACGCAGGTCACACGCTCCGCTGCGTAGCAGGTGCTCGATCGGGTACCGGACAGGTCGAGGATGCGGGCGTCCCGCGCCCGACCGAACGGACCGGACAGCAATCGAAGGGACCAACCGTGGCTCGCAAGAACCCGCTGGGCAAGATCAAGGACGTCGCCGTCGGATCGGTGAAGGCGCCGGTGACCGCTGCGGGGTCCGCGGTCGGTCTGGCCAAGGGGGCCGCCTCCGCGGGCGGCCACGTGACCAAGACCGTCACCGGGAAGGCCGCCGGGGCGGTCACCGCGCTGGTGCCCGGGCGCAAGGGCTCCGACCCCGCGACCCCGGGGCAGCAGGCCGAGACGCCGTCCCCGGCGAAGGAGGACTCGGCGGGCACCGCGGAGGCGCCCGAGGTGCCGGCGGCGAAGAAGTCGGCGGCGAAGAAGCCCGCGGCGAAGAAGCCCGCGGCGAAGAAGCCCGCGGCGAAGAAGCCCGCGGCGAAGAAGCCCGCGGCGAAGAAGCCCGCCGTGAAGAAGTCGGCCGCGAAGAAGGTCGAGCCGGCGAAGATCGATGTCACGCCGGACGAGCCGGTGAACGTGACCGAGGAGCTGGGCCTCGATCCGGCCCCGGTGGAGAAGCCCAAGCCCGCGAAGAAGGCGGTCTCGAAGCCGGTGACAAAGATCGACGCCGAGGCTGACGCCGGCGATGTCGACGTCACGCCGGCCGACGTGGCCAAGGCGGCGGCCAGAAACGGGTCCGCCGACGAGGCATCCGGGAGCTGACGCCAGCGTCACCCTGCCCGCGATCGGGGCAGGGTGACGCTCGCGTGCCGCGGGAGAGTCGGACGGCTGTCGACCCGGCTCGTCGACGGACTGTCAACCGGCGGGGCGGGCGGCGAGCTTGCGCAACTGCGGGACCAGGTTGTGACGGTTCGTCTCGGCGAGCCAGCCGTTGGGCAGCGAGAGCCGCACCACCTTGTGCCAGGCGCTGCCCACCTGCTGGACCAGCGGCCGTGAGCAGTAGTTGAGGCCGAACTTGTCGAAGACCTCGCGCACCCGCGGTGCGATCTCGGCGTACCGGTTGCTGGGCAGGTCCGGGAAGATGTGGTGCTCGATCTGGTGGGACAGGTTGCCGGCGAGCACGTGGAACACCGGCGAGCCCGAGATGTTGGCAGAACCGAGCATCTGCCGGACGTACCAGTCGCCGCGGGACTCGTCCTCGTCGAGCTCGTCGAGCTCGAAGGCCTCGACTCCCTCGGGGAAGTGCCCACACATGATGATCGAGTGGCTCCACAGGTTGCGCACGAGGTTGGCCGTGGCGTCCGCGGACAGCGTCGACCGCCAGCCGCGGCCCGACAGCAGCGGCCACACGACGTAGTCCTTGGCCGCCTGGCGCAGGGCCCGCTTGAGCGTGACGACCGCCTCCGCTTTCTTCTCCGGGCTCATCGTCCGCTTGTCGCGCAGGTGCTCGCCCAGGTCGAGGTCGTACATCGCGATGCCCTGCTCGAAGATGCAGGCGGTGACGAAGTTCCACAGCGGCTGGACGAGGTGTCGCGGCCGCCACTCCTGCGCCTCGTCGACCCGCATGATGCCGTAGCCGAGGTCGTTGTCCTTGCCGATGATGTTCGTGTAGCGGTGGTGGACCTGGTTGTGGGCCCGTTGCCACTGCTCGGGCGGCGAGGCGTGGTCCCACTGCCACGTGGTGGAGTGGATCTTCGGGTCGCGCATCCAGTCCCACTGCCCGTGCAGGACGTTGTGGCCGATCTCCATGTTGTCGAGGATCTTCGCCAGGCTGAGCGCGGTGGTCCCGACAACCCAGGCGGTGCGGTTCCGGCCGGCCAGCAGCACCAGCCGGCCGCTGAGCTCGAGCCCGCGCTGCACCCTGATCAGCCGACGGATGTAGGCGGCGTCGCGCTCGCCGCGGTCGTCGAGCACCTGCTGCCGGATCGCGTCGAGCTCGTGTCCGAGGGCTTCGACGTCCGAAGGGCTCAGCCGTAGGGGCGCGGGTGCGGTGTGGCCGTTCCCGCTAGCCATGCTGTCTTCGCTCACGACGTCCACCTTTCCGGATACGCTGCCAGGTCTCTGCGCCGATGCCATGAAGTGCAGTACCCACCCCGGGGGTTCGCAGCCGAGCGGTCCGGGCGTGGGTTGGCCGAGATCGGCCGCGAGGAGGGTGACGACCGACCGGCGTCGGTCGGTGAGCGGGCTCGCTCACCGGCGGACCCCCGGCGCGGCGTGGAGGATCCGTCCGGCGACGGTCGTGAATTCGACCCCTGGACGCGGAACCTCCATCGGGTCGGCGTCCAGAAGGACGAGATCGGCGGGCGTCCCGACCGCCACCATCCCGATCCCGCCGGTCGATGCCGCCAGCGCCTCGCGCCGGCTCAGCGCCTGCTCGGGGTGCCAGGCCGGCCGGTCGTCGCCGGTGCGTCGTACCGCGCAGTCGACGGCGAGCCAGGGGTCGAGCGGCGACACCGGCGCGTCGGAGCCGAGGGTGAGCGGCACCCCAGCGTCGGCGAGCCAGCGGAGGGCGAAGCACCGGTCTGCGCGGCCCGGCCACACCGCCTCGGTCAGGTCACGGTCGTCGACGAGGTGGTGCGGCTGCACGCTAGCGCGCAGGCCGAGCCGGGCCATCCGGTGGACGTCGGTGGAGGTGACCAGCTGGACGTGCTCGATGGAGCCGCCGGCGCCGGTGGCCTCGTAAGCGTCCAGCGCCTGCGCGACAGCAGCGTCGCCGATGCAGTGGGTCGCGACCTCGAGCCCGTGTCCGTCGGCACGGGCGAGCAGGCCGACCAGCTGGTCGCGCGGCAGGTTGGGCGCCCCTGCCGGGTGGTCCTCCGGTGCGCCGTGCGCGTAGGGCTGGTGGCACCACGCGGTCCGGGTGTTGAGCGACCCGTCGCTGATGATCTTCAGCGGCCCCATCAGCAGCCGGTCGTCACCCGCGACGAGCGGGTCGCCGGTGCCGAGACCCTCGTCGAGCACGGCGTCCAGCTGGTCGGCGTACACCGCCACCCGCACCCGCAGTCGGTCGCAGCCGGCCGCCCACCGCTCGCGCCATGCGTCGACGGTCCCGGCGAACTCGAAGTCCACGAGTCCCACCACGCCGAGGGCGGCCGCCTCGTCGAGGCTGCGCCGGTACGACGCGGGGTCGGTGCCGGCTTCGGTCAGCGAGGTGAGCCGCTCGTAGGCCTCGAACCACTCGTTCTCCGCGACCATCCCCTCGCGCAGCGGCAGCCCGAGCGCCGCCTGCGCGGCACGGTTGAGCCAGGCGTGGTGGGCGTCGCCGGCGATCAGCACGACGGGCGTCACGCCGGCCGCGACGTCGAGGTCGGTGGTGGTCGGCTCGCGGGCCCAGGTGCCCGGCCGGTGGCCCCAGCCGATCACCGGCCGGCCGGGCTGCTCCGCGACCCACCCGGCGACCAGGGTCGTCGCCTCCTCCGGCGACCGGAGGCCGCTGGTGTCCAGCCGCTGGCGAGCGAGCGTCCACTGGCCGAGGTGGACATGGGTGTCCCACAGGCCGGGCATGAGCCAGCGGCCGCCGGCGTCGTACTCCTCGACGGCCGGAGGGCGCGCCAGCCGCTCGCCCACCGCGGTGACCCGGTCGCCCTGCACGAGCACGTCGATGGGCGCGTGGGGCGCGCGGTCGGCGGGGCTCAGCGGCACCAGCCGGACGTCGCGCAACAGCAGGCCGGTCACCGGGTCAGCCTAGGAGGCGGCGCCCCAACAGATCTTGTCGGGTCGGACGCTCAAAAGCGACAAAATCTGTTGTGGCGCGCCGCCGACTCAGCCCTGCAGAGCCTGGATCGCGTCGTGGATCGACAGCGTGCGGCGGGCGGACTCGACGTGGAGGTTCTCCACCATCTTGCCGTTGTGGGTGACGACGCCCTTGCCGGCGCCCTCCTCCCAGGCGGCGATCAGCCCGCGGGCGTTCTCGACCTCGGCGTCGCTGGGGGCGAAGCCGCGGTTGGCGCCCTCGATCTGGCCGGGATGGATGATGGTCTTGCCGTCGAAGCCGAGCTGGCGGCCCTGCTGGACCTCGGCGAGGTAGCCGTCGGTGTCCTTGACGTCGTTGTAGACGCCGTCGAGCACGACCTTCCCCGTCGCCCGCGCCGCGAGTACGGCGAGCTGCAGGCTGGTCACCAGGTTGGTGCGGCCCGGCACGTGGTCGACGAACAGCTCCTTCACAAGGTCGTTGGTGCCGAGCACCAGCACGTTGAGCCGGTCGGAGGCGGCGGCGATGTCGGCGGCGTGCCAGATCGCGTACGGCGACTCGATCATCGCCCACAGCGTGGTCGTCTCCGGCACGCCGGCGCGCTCGAACGCGGCGACGAGGTCGCGCACCGCCTCCGGCGAGCTCACCTTCGGCACCACGATCGCGTCCGGGCCGGCCTCGGCGGCGGCGGCGAGGTCGTCGGCGTGCCACTCGGTGTCGGCGCCGTTGATCCGGATGGTGAGCTCCTTGGCGCCGTACTCGCCGCTGCGGACGGCTGCGGCGGCGTTGAGCCTGGCCTGGGGCTTCGCGTCCGGGGCGACGGCGTCCTCGAGGTCGAGGATCAGCGCGTCGACCGGCAGCGTCTTGGCCTTCTCCAGCGCCCGCTCGTTGGAGCTGGGCATGTAGAGGACCGAGCGGCGGGGGCGGAAGGTCTGCTCGGGCACGGCTCAGGCCTCCTGGGTCTCGACGGCGTCGTACTGCTTCTTGAGCTCGGGGTCGATCGCCGCGAGCTTCTCGGCGAGCTCCACCATCACCAGGCACTGCTTGAGGGAGGCGTCGTCCTCCATCTTGCCGTCGATCATCACCGCGCCGGTGCCGTCGCCCATCGCGGCGACCACGCGGCGGGCGTGGGCGACGTCCTCGACGCTGGGGGAGAAGACCCGGTTGGCGATCGCGATCTGCTTGGGGTGCAGGCTCCAGGTGCCGACGCAGCCGAGGAGGAAGGCGTTGCGGAACTGGTCCTCGCAGGCGACGACGTCGGCGATGTCGCCGAACGGGCCGTAGTAGGGGTAGATGCCGTGGGTCGCGCAGGCGTCGACCATCTTGGCGATCGTGTAGTGCCACAGGTCCTGCTGGAAGACCGAGCGCTGGGCGTCGATCTGGGCGGTGCCCTCGGCGTCGCGGGGCGGGTCCTGGCGGACCAGGTAGCCCGGGTGGCCGCCGCCGACCCGCGTGGTCTTCATCTTGCGGTCGGCCGCGAGGTCCGCCGGGCCGAGCGAGAGACCCTGCATGCGGGGGCTGGCGCCGCAGATCTCCTCGACGTTGGCCACGCCGCGGGCGGTCTCGAGGATGGCGTGCACCAGGATCGGCCGGTCGAGCCCGGCCTTCGCCTCGAGCTGGGCGAGCAGCCGGTCGACGTAGTGGATGTCCTCGGCGCCCTGCACCTTCGGGACCATGATCACGTCGAGCTTGTCGCCGATCGCCGGCACCAGCGTGGTGAGGTCGTCGAGCACCCACGGGCTGTCGAGGGCGTTGATCCGGGTCCAGAGCTGGGTGGGCCCGAAGTCGGTGGACTGGGCGATCCGCACCAGGCCCTCGCGCGCGGCCACCTTGTTGTCGGCCTTGATGGCGTCCTCGAGGTTGCCGAGCAGCACGTCGGGCGAACCGGATCCGGGGCCGACCATCCCGGGGATCTTGGCGGCCATCTTCTCGTTCGACGGGTCGAAGAAGTGGATCGCACGGCTCGGCCGGGCGGGGATCTCGCGCAGCGGGGCGGGGGCGCCCACCGCCAGCGGTCGGAAGAAGTCCTTGGGGCTCTTGTGCGTCACGCCCGCCGACGTTACCGGCGCGTCACCTCGGTTGGGTATGACGGATGTCTCGCTGCGTCGTACCTGACCAACGCGTTGGTTCCGCCGCCGTGATCCAACCGGTTGGTCAGGTACGACGACCGCGGGGCCCCCACCAGCGGCGTCGCGGAGCGGGCGGAGGCTGCGCCGCCGCCGCGGCCGTACGACGCCGGGCGGCGCGCCGCTCCTGCCACTGCGCCACGGTGGCGTCGACGTCGCGGGGCATGGTGATCAGCGGCGGACCGTCGACGGGGGTGTAGCGGGCGCGGATGACCCGGGCGTTGAAGTCCTCCACGAAGGAGCGGACCTCCGGCTCGGAGGGGAGCTCGTCGATCCGGTCGTCCAGCTCGGCGTCGTCGCGTCGCAGCTGCAGGGCGGCGGGCAGCACCGTGATCCGCTCCCGCTCGACCAGCTGCTTGACCCACCAGTCCGGGTCGTGCTGGTCGCCGAGGCCGGCGATCGGCTTCCCCGCGCCCGGCAGGTCGTCGAAGTCGCCGCGCTCCATGGCCTGCTGCACCTGCAGGTCGACCCAGGTCTGCTGCTGGGCGATCCGCGCCCGTGCCGCGGCCCGCTCGGCGCCTCGCCTGTCGCGGGCGCCCGCCGGGTCGGGGGTGCTGTCGTCGGGATCGGGCATCGTGCTCACCTGCCGACCACGATATCGACCCTCGGGGAGCTCGGTCATTGACCTCAACTACACTTGAGGTTCTACGGTCCCGGGCATGACTGCTGCCACCGAAATCAGAACACCGGTCTCCGTCCTCGGACTCGGCGCGATGGGCTCGGCCATCGCGCGCGCGTTCCTCGACGGCGGCCACCCCGTCACCGTCTGGAACCGCACCCCCGCCAAGGCCACGCCCCTCACGGCGGCCGGCGCCGCTGCCGCTCCGACCGCGGCCGAGGCGGTGGCCGCGAGCCCGCTCGTCGTGATCTGCCTGCTGGACTACGAGGCCGTGGACGAGGTGCTCGACCAGGTGGGCGACGCCGTCGCCGGCGCAGCGCTCGTCAACCTCAGCAGCGGTTCTCCGGCCCGCGCACGCCGGACCGCCGAGTGGGCGACGAGGCACGGTGCCTCCTACGTCGACGGGGGGATCATGGCGGACCCTCCCGACCTCGGGTCCCCCCATGCACAGCTCTCCGTCAGCGGCTCCGAGGGGGCCTTCGACGCGCACGAGACGACGCTGCGGCGGCTCGGCACCGTCACCTACTACGGCGCCGACCCCGGGCTCGCGGCGGTGGAGTTCATGGCCCAGGTCGCGACGGCCTACGAGCTGCTGATCGGCCTCCTGCACACCCTCCGGCTGGTCCACGTGGAGGGCGCGGACGTGGCGGAGTTCGCGGACCGGGTGGCCGCCTCCCTCGGCGAGAGCTACCCGCCGCTGGTCCGGATGATCGGCAAGGCGGTCCGCGACGGCGACTTCCCGCCCGACATGGGCCCGCTCTCGGTGCAGGCCGCGCTGATGGACGACCTGATCGACCACCGCCGGTCGCTCGGCGTGGACGTCACCCGGATGCTCGAGGTGAAGCGGCTGATGGACGAGCGGATCGCCGCCGGACACGGCGACCAGGGGTTCTCCGGCCTGTTCCCCCTGCTGACGCCCAGCGACTAGAGGGGCACGTCCGCGCGGCGGGGGTCCGGCGCGGTTCTCGCGGTGCGCGAGAGCTGCTCCTCGTACAGCCGCTTGTACAGCCCGCCCGAGGCGAGCAGCGACTCGTGGTCGCCCTGCTCGACCAGCCGGCCGTCCTCCAGACCGAAGATCACGTCCGCGGAGCGGATGGTGGAGAGCCGGTGGGCGATGGCGATGGTGGTGCGCGAGCGGGTGGCCCGCTCCAGGGCCTCCTGGACGAGCCGCTCGGTCTCGTTGTCCAGCGCCGAGGTGGCCTCGTCGAGGATCAGGATCGGCGGGTCCTTCAGCAGCACCCGGGCGATGGCGAGGCGCTGCTTCTCGCCGCCGGAGAGCCGGTAGCCGCGCTCGCCCGTGATCGTCTCGTAGCCCTCGGGGAAGCCGACGATCCGGTCGTGGATGTTGGCGTCGCGGGCTGCCTGCTCGATCTCCGCGGCGCTGGCGTCGGGCCGGGCGTAGGCGATGTTGTCGCGGATCGTGCCGTGGAAGAGGTACGGCTCCTGGGTGACCATCCCGACCGCGTCGGCGAGCGAGGCGAGAGTCAGGTCGCGGACGTCGTGGCCGTCGACGAGCACCACGCCCTCGGTGGCGTCGTAGAACCGGGGCACCAGGTAGGTCGCGGTCGTCTTGCCGGAGCCCGACGGGCCGACGATGGCGGCGAGCTGGCCCGGCTCGACGACGAGGGAGACGTCCCGCAGCGCCCACGCGGGCCCGTCGGGGCGCGCCTCGCTGTCGCCGACCGGGATCCGCACGCCGGTGTCGCCGAACCGGTCCCGGGTGACGGTGCCGGTGAGGGTGCGCGGCTCGGGATAGCGGAACCACACGCCGCGGAGCTCCACCCGGCCCCGCAGCCGGTCGGGCTCGAGCGCGACCGCTCCCGGGCGCTCGCGGATGGCCGGCTCGAGGTCGAGGTACTCGAAGATCCGGCGGAACAGTGCCAGCGAGGTCTGCACGTCCAGGGTGACCCGCATCAGCTGCATCAGCGGCATCTGCAGCCGCCCCTGCAGCGTCGTGAAGGCCACCAGGGTGCCGGCGGTCAGGGCGCCGCCGCCGACCGCGAGGCGGTCGGTCATCAGCCACCCGGCGACGAGGTAGATCAGCGCCGGCGTGATCGCGAAGAAGGTCTGCACGACCGCGAAGAAGGTGCGGCCCGTCATCGCCTGCTCGACCTGGAGCCGGGTCTGGCGGCGGTTGGCCTCGCGGTAGCGCTCGACCTCGTTGGTGGACCGGTTGAACACCTTCGCGAGCAGGATGCCCGAGACGCTGAGCGCCTCCTCGGTGATCGCGGTCATCTCCGACAGCGACTCCTGGGTGCGCCGCGCGAGCCGCTGCCGCCGCCGCCCGACCCGCAGCTGGAGCCAGACGAACAGCGGCATCAGCACCAGGGTCAGCACCGTCAGCTGCCAGGAGAGGATCACCATCGCCACGAACGCCGCGGCGACCGTCACCGAGTTCTGCACGATCGTGGTGGCGGTGTCGGTCAGCACCGTGCGGACGCCCGCGACGTCGTTGGCCAGCCGCGACTGGATGGCGCCGGTCTTGGTGGCGGTGAAGAAGGCCAGCTCCATCTTCTGCAGGTGCTGGAAGAGGTCGCCGCGCAGGTCGGCCATCGCGGAGTTGCCGACGGTCGAGGTCAGCCAGTTCTGCCCGATGCCGATCAGGGCGGTGGCCACCGGGATGGCGCACATGCCCGCGACCAGCCACGCCAGGAGGTCCAGGTCGGGCGGGCCGCCGTCGAGAGGGAAGAGGGCACGGTCGAACACGGCCCGGGTCAGGAACGGCACCAGCGACTGCAGGACCGCTGAGGCCACGACCGCCACGAGCACCAGCGCGATCTTGGCGCGGTAGGGCTTCAGCAGGCGCGCCACCCGCGGCACCACCCGGCGGTCGGTCACCGCCATCCGGCACCCCAGCGCCCGCGGTGCGCCACCTCCGTCCAGGGCGTACGACGCCGTCGGCTCGCCGACCCCGCCGCCCCCGCGGCGCGGGGAGCGGGGTGTCCGATCGTGATCGCCCCGATCGGGTGCGGTGCCTCCTCCTCGTCGGTGTCGACGAGGCCGAGCAGCTCCTTGACGGCGTCGACCCGGTCGGGCACCAGCCCGAAGAAGCAGCCGCCCAGGCCCGCCGCGGTGACGCTCTGGAGGATCAGCAGCGAGGCCATCGCCGTGTCGAGGTGCCAGTAGGGCATGGCCCAGCGGTCCGCGTCCCGGAGCCGGTCGGTCCCGAGCCGGGCTCGCGCCGGGCCCACCTTGTCGGTCTCGGCGTAGCGCCTGAGGTAGGCCGACTGCCGGCTGCACGGGACCACCACGACCGGCGCGGTCATCATCCCGGCGAGCCAGCGGTCCGGGCGCCCCCCGGGCCGCGCGGCCGGTGCCTGCGCCGCCCAGAAGCCGTGCACCGCCTCCGGGGTGTCCAGCACGACGAACGCCCAGCCCTGGCTGAAGCCTGCGCTGGGTGCCCGGGTCGCGTGGTCGAGGGCCTGCTCGACGACCGCGGGGTCCACCGGATCGGGGGTGTAGGCGCGCACCATCCGGCGGCGTCGTACCACCTCAGCGAACTCCACCCGGTCACCTTAGGACTCGCACCGAGCAGCGAACCGGCCGGACTCCGTTCACACATAAGGCACTTGCCCGATGTCCCGGCCTACCTCAGAGGCCCAGCCTTGAGGACATGAGCAACGACCTCTTCATCACCGCAGAGAACGAGTACCGCCGCCAGCGGACCGCTCGGGCCGTGGCCGCCGCCAGCCGCTCCGGACGCAGCCGCAGCTCCTGGCTGCGCCGCCTCGCCGCGACCGACCCCGCAGTCGAGCGCCGCTCGCGCTGAGGCGGCGCCGGTGGCCGTGCGCCCCGCTCGCCCACCGATGTCGGTGGGCGACGCCACAATGGTGCCCGTGGCCGCACACGCAAGCCTGACCATGGTCGGGCGCGACGCCGAGCTCGAGCAGCTGGGCGCCGTCCTCGGCGACCCCGACCAGCGCTCCATGCTGCTCTCGGGCGACGCCGGCGTGGGCAAGACCCGGCTGCTCCGTGCGCTGCGTGACCAGGCGCTGGCCGCCGGCTGGCGCTGCTTCGCCGGGCACTGTCTCGACTTCGGCGACAGCGCACCGCCCTACCTCCCGTTCAGCGAGGTGCTCGGCCGCGTCGGGACCGACCTGCCGGAGCTGGTGGAGTCGGTCGCCGACGAGCATCCCGCGCTCCGCCGCCTCCAGCCGGGTCGCCGCACCCGCGTCGTCACCGACGCCGGCGACGACGGGGAGGTGTCCCGGGCCGACCGGGGCGACCTCTTCGCGGCCGTCCACGCGCTCGTCGACGCCGCTGCCGCGGACGCGCCGGTGCTGCTCGTCATCGAGGACCTCCACTGGGCCGACCAGTCGACCCGCGACATGCTCGGCTTCCTCTTCACCCGGCCCTTCGCCCATCCCGTCGCGATCGTCGGGTCCTACCGCTCCGACGACCTCCACCGCCGCCATCCGCTCCGCCGACAGGTCGCCGAGTGGTCCCGGCTCCCCCAGGTCGGCCGGCTGCCGCTGGGCCCGCTGTCCGAGGCGGCGGTCCGGGCGCTGGTCCGCGAGCTCGCGCCGGGCGGGCTGGCCGAGGACGCGGTCGCCAGCATCGTCGACCGCGCCGAGGGCAACGCCTTCTTCGTCGAGGAGCTCGTCGCCTCCAACTGGGCCTGCGACTCCCAGGAGGTCCCCGACGAGCTCGCCGACGTGCTGCTCGTCCGGCTCGACCAGCTCTCCGAGGAGGCCCGCCACGTCGTCCGCGTGTCCAGCGTCGCCGGCCGCCGGGTGACCCACGACCTGCTCGCCGCCACCACCGACCTGGCCCCCGCCGACCTCGAGTCCGGCATCCGCCAGGCCGTGGAGATGAACGTCCTCGAGGCCGGCGCGCAGCACTACTCCTTCCGCCATGCCCTGCTCGGCGAGGCCGTCTACGACGACCTCCTGCCCGGTGAGCGGGTCCGCCTGCACGCCCGCTACGTCGAGGCGCTCAGCGAGGGCACCGGCCGAGGCACCGCCGCCGAGCTCGCCCGCCACGCCCGCCGGGCCAACGACCTCGACCGGGCCGTCACCGCGGCCGTCGAGGCCGGCGACGAGGCGATGGCCGTCGGCGGCCCCGAGGAGGCCTCGCTGCACTACCAGCAGGCGCTGGAGCTGCTCGAGGACGCCGGGCGTGTCCAACGGCTCGACATCGACCCCTCCAAGCTGGTCGTCAAGGCCGCCGTCGCCCTGGTCACCGGCGGCGACCCTCCGCGTGCGGCGCAGCTCCTCGCCGAGCACCTGCGTCGCCTGCCCGCCGACGCGCCGTCCGCGGCCCGCTGCCGGCTCCTGGGGGAGTACTCCGAGGTGCTCACCATCACCGAGACCGACCTCGACCCCGCCGAGCTCTCCACCGAGGCGCTGCGGCTGGCGCCGCCGGGCGACAGCCCGCTGCGGGCCAAGCGCCTGGCCTCCCACGCGCGGGTGCTGGCCAGCATGGGCCGCGAGGACGAGGCCGAGGGGTTCGCCACCGAGGCGCTCGCCCTCGCCGAGCTGCTCGCGATGCCCGTCCTGGCCTCGGAGGTGGTGACCACGCTGAGCGGCCTGCGGGTCAAGACCGTGGCCGGCAGCGAGCAGGAGGCGCTGCGCGCGGCGCTCGAGACGGCCGTGCGCAGGGCCGCGGAGATCGGCGCCCTCCAGGCCGAGCTCCGTGGCGGTTGGCTGCTCGGCCGCTCCTACCAGGAGGCCGGCGAGTGGCAGCTCGCCCTCGACTGGCTCGGCACCACCATGCGACGCGGCGAGGAGACCGGGCTGCGCTGGGCCCCGTTCAGCATGGAGTCGCGCTGGCAGCTCGCGCTCAGCCACTACCTCCTCGGCAACTGGGACGAGGCGCTCGCCGTCTCCGAGGCTGCGCTTGACCCGTCGGGCCCGGTGCTGCCGCGAGCCATCCTCCAGCCCACCAGGCTCGCGATCCTCGCCGCGCGCGGCGAGGACGTCCTCGACGCGCTGCGCGCGCTCCGCGTGCACTGGGAGGACGAGGGCGGCGTCGCCGTCTACGCCGCCGGCGTCGAGATCGAGCTGCTCGGCTCCCGCGGCGGCGCCGCCGGCGCGCTGGCCGTCTACGACGACGCGATGACGGTGCTCACCCGGATCTGGCAGGAGCACTTCGGCGGTCGGGTGCGGCTCGCCGCCCAGACCGTCGCCGCGCTGGCCCGGGCCGTCCCGTCGGCGAGCGCCGCGGGCCGGCGCTCGCTCGTCGACCGCGCCGACCGGCTGCGGGCCGACGGCGACGCGGTCGTGGAGTGGATGCGCCAGGGGCACGGCCCGTGGGGCGTCGAGGGCCGGATGTGGGAGACCCGGCTCGTCGCCGAGCAGCAGCGGGTGCACTGGCTGGCGGGCGTGGAGCCGGTCTCGCGCGAGGAGCTGCTCGACGCGTGGTCCGCCGCCGTGGAGGGCACCACGAAGTACGGTCACGTCCCGGAGCAGGCGCGGGTGCGGGCGTCGTACGCCCAGATCCTGCGGCTGGTCGGCGAGGCCGCCGCGGCGCGCGAGGAGGCCGAGGCCGCCCGCGAGATCGCGCGGCGGCTGCGCGCCCCGGGCCTGGTCGGTGAGCTGGGGACGCCGGACGCCCGCGGTGCGGCGGCGGCTGTCGGCGGCGCTCCGGCCCAGCTCACGCCGCGGGAGCTCGAGATCCTCGCGCTGGTCGCCGAGGGCCGCTCGAACGGCGAGATCGGCAAGCAGCTCTTCATCAGCACCAAGACGGTGAGCGTGCACGTCTCCAACATCCTGGGCAAGCTCGGCGCGGCCAGTCGCACCGAGGCGGCCGCCATCGGCCGGCGCGACGGCCTGGTCGGCTGACTGTGAGGATTCCCTTCGCAGCCTGATGGTGCTGGGCTGTGGGCAGGCAACTGCGAGCGTGCCCCTTCGGCTGACTGGCTCAGTGCCTTTGACGGGACTTGTCCGCTCGTGGTTACCGGCCCCGGCCCGGTCGGAGCAGCTGGCCTGATCAGGAGCTTGACCGACCGGTGTTCGCGCACCGGTCGTGTC